>CAZKTY010000009.1:4380-23264 GCA_964555825.1 uncultured Candidatus Saccharibacteria bacterium | reverse complement strand
GAATATATATATCCCTGACCTTTCCAACTTTTTTTTCTCCAATATTCTTAATATCTGTTTCTTTTAGTATATTATTCATATTATTTTAAGATCACTTTTTGATCGCCACTAGCAATTTGACCGATCTGATAAAGATCAAAATTAGAATATTCTTTTAATATTTGCTTTGTTCTTTCTAACTCACTTGGAGATACAATAAATACCAACCCTATACCCATATTAAAAACTCTATACATCTCTTGCTCAGAAACGTTTCCAATTTTTTGCATTACCCCGAAGATAGGTAAAACTGGCCATGTTCCTTTTTGGATCACTGCATCAAGATCTTTTGGAAGAACCCTAGGAATGTTATCTAGAAAACCTCCTCCTGTGATATGTGCAATTCCTTTTATATCAACACCTCCGTCTAAAAGTGCAAAGATAGGATTAGTGTAATTTATGTGGGGTCTCAAAAGAGTTTGACCAACTGACTCATTCAATTCAGGAATAATAGAATCAACTTTATGACCTGCGATCTCAAATAATAATTTTCTTGCCAATGAATATCCGTTAGTATGAAGACCGTTCGAAGCAAATCCAAGAACTATATCTCCTGACTGTATCTTCTCTCCAGTGATTATCTTATTTCTCTCAACTATTCCTGTTATACATCCAGCAATATCATGCTGACTTGGCAAGTAAACTCCAGGCATTTCAGCAGTTTCTCCACCAATAAGAGAAACATTATTTTCTTTGCACGCATCAGCCATTCCAAAGACCATCTTTTCCATTATATCTGGGTCAAGTTTTTGATGTGCAACATAATCAAGAAAAGTAATAGGTCTTGCACCCATAGCGACAATGTCATTACAGCTGTGATTAACAATATCTTTCCCAACGGAATCATAGACATTCATCATTTCAGCAACAATTAATTTTGTTCCCACACCATCGATACTTTGAACTAGAACAGGCTCTATATATTTCGATATTATTTCTTTGAGATCATACAAAGCACCGAAACTTCCAATACCAGTAAGAACCGATCCCGTGTGAGTACTCTTAACTTTATCTTTTATTCTATTTACGACCTCATGCCCTGCTTCAATGTCGACACCAGCTTCTGTGTATAGATCACTCATAGTTTATTTCTTTGACATTTCTTCTAAATATTTTTTGTAACCGATCTCCTCTAATTTCGCAGATTTTTTATTTACTTCATCTTTTAACGTTTCTGAGAACTTTTTCAAATTTGATCTGATCTCATCATTATCCAATCCAAGTATCTTCAAGGCTAAGATCCCCGCATTCTTTGAAGCATTGATACCGACAGTTGCAACAGGAATTCCTGGTGGCATTTGTACGATAGCAAGAAGTGAATCAAGACCATCTAGACTTTTTCCTATTACAGGAACACCTATTACAGGCAGAGTTGTACTAGCAGCAACAACACCGGCAAGATGAGCTGCTCCGCTTGCGGCAGCAATAATGACCTTAAGACCACGTGATTCTGCTGATACAGCATATTCATGAGCTCTTTCAGGTGTCCTATGGGCAGAAACAACTATCATTTCATACTCTACCTTGAAATTTTCTAAGATCTTTGCAGATTCCTGCATAACATTTAGATCAGAATCTGACGCTATCATTATTCCTACAAGTGGTTTTGTCATAATTTTAAAATATTAAATTAATTTTATTTAAAAAAGTTTATTGCATTCTTGAAGATCTGAAGCCCCGGACCATTTTTAGGCATCTTTATTCCCTCTCGTTTACTTTTTTCTTTTAGATATGAATATTGAGGAAGTTGAGTTACAAATAAAGCACGCTCTGGATGAGGCATCATTCCAATGACCCTTCCTTCATATCCAAGGACTCCAGCTATATTCTCCAAAGAACCATTTGGATTTGCCTCAAGATCCTGATAATCACATATCTCACCTTCTATATATCTGAGAGCTATCTTATCCTCAAAATTCAATTTTTCCAGAGTATCTGCTGAAGCGAAGTACTTTCCTTCACCGTGAGCTATTGGGAGGGAAAGACCTTCTATACCTTTAAGCCAAGGACTGCTTTGATTCTCTATTCTTACATCAACCCAGCGGTCTAAATATCTTGCTTTTTTATTGAAGGTCAAAGCTCCAGGCAAAAGTCCAAGGTTGGTAAGGATCTGAAAACCATTACAGATCCCTATCACAAGTTTTTTTTGAGCAACAAATTCTTCTAGATCCTTTGAAAGATGATTCCTGACCTTATTAGCATAAGCCTTTCCTGAACCAGTATCATCTCCATAAGAAAAACCTCCCGGAAAAGCAAGGATCTGATAATTCTTTATTTTCTTTTTTCCATCAATAAGATCATTGATGTGGACAATGTCTGCTTTTCCACCAGCTAATTCAAATGCATATTTTGTTTCTTCTTCACAATTCAATCCATATCCAGAGAAAACAAGTATTTTAGGTTTTTTTAAATTTGTCTTTTTCATATATTAAAAATCTTTAAATGTAGATCTGTAAGATCTGAGTGCTTCACTGATATTTACATTTATAATTTCTTTTTTACTTTTTCCACTGATCTTTATCCTCTCATCCTTGGAAACTTTCCCAATGAGAGTAAAAGGATTTCCTTTTAGGGTATTCTCAAATCTTTCTTTGTTCTTTGGAGAAATACTGACCAATATCCTTCCTTGGCTTTCTGAAAATAGAACATGATCATTTGAAATATTTTCTTTTGAGATCTTTTCAATAGAAACATCTACTCCTAATTTTCCTGCAAGTGATGATCTAGCAAGGGCAACAGCAAGACCTCCTCTTCCAATACTGATAGAACTGGCGATCAATTCTTTGTCTGTACAAATGCTGAAAGCTTTATATGATCTTTTGTTTTTCTCTCCATCTACATTTGGAACATTATTTCCAATATATTCTTTTTTACTTTTATCGCTCAAATGAGCAAAATATTCAGAACCACCGAGCTCATCATAAGTGTCTCCAAGGACATAGATAAGATCCCCTTCAAACTTAAGATCGATAGATACAGCTTTCGCAGCATCTTTCATAACACCAATAGAAGAAATAAGGAGAGTTGGAGGAATAGATATCAAAAGAGGCTTTCCTTCACTATCAAAACCTTTGAAATCATTGAACATACTGTCTTTTCCTGAAATAAGAGGAGTTCCGTAGAGTATTGAATAGTCAAAGCAAGCCTTAACAGCTTTCTTAAGCTGATCAAGTCTTACTGGGTCAGTCGAGCTACACCAACAGAAGTTATCAAGCAGAGCTAAATTATCAAGATCTCCTCCAGCAGCAACTGCAACTCTAATTGCAGAATCAATACTTGTTGCAGCCATCTTGTAACTATCTATCTCAGAATACGTTGGATTAAGTGCAGCTGATAGAACAATTCCTTTTTTAGAATCTAAAATTGGTTTTAGAACAGCAGCATCTGCGTTTACTCTACCTCGTCCTTGCAAAGGTTTTAAAACTGAACTTGCTTGAACTTCATGATCATATTGATTCGAAATAAACTCATAGCTTGTAATGTTCAATCTTTGAAGCATCGAAAGAAAAACTTTATTCAGATCTTTTTCATTTTGAACAGGAGGTTCAATAAAAACTTTTACCTCCTCTTTTGTTACCAATTGTTTTTTGGGTAATCCATCATGTAAAAATTCTAGATCAACATCCATTATTACTTTTTTATCAAATGTCACTTTACATTTACCAGAATTATTGAAAGTACCAATGATAGTAGCTTCAACACCTCTTCTCTTCATCAGTTCACTGAATTCATTCCATTTATTCTTAGAAACAGAAAGGGTCATTCTCTCTTGTGATTCTGAGATCCAGATCTTCCAAGGCTCAAGACCTGGATATTTTAGAGGTACTTTATCTAACTCAACATTGCATCCATTGCATTCTTTTGCCATTTCAGCCACTGAACAAGAAATTCCACCCGCACCATTATCTGTAATGCTTGTATAAAGTCCTAGATCTCGAGCTTCTTTTACGATCGCATCGCTTAATTTTTTCTGGGTTATAGGATCTCCAATTTGAACAGCTGTGGCAGGACTTCCTGAATCCATTCCTTCTGAAGAGAAAGTTGCTCCGTGTATACCATCCTGACCAACTCTTCCACCAACGATCACAATATAATCACCTGATCTAGCCTCCTTCTCTGTTGAGGGTCTTTTATTGACCTTTCTTGGGATCAGACCAACAGTTCCAACAAAGACCAAAGGCTTTCCTCTGAATCTATCATGAAAGAAAACAAAACCTTGAGCTGTTGGAATTCCAGAACAGTTTCCTCCAACGTTTACACCAGCGATCACCCCATCCATGATCCTTCTCGGTGAAAGCATTTTTTGAGTGAGATCCTTATCTCTAAAAAGTGGTCTAGTATCTTTTGGATCTGCTAAACAAAAACCATAGACATTAGCTATAGGTTTTGCCCCCATTCCGAACCCGATCTCATCACGATTAACTCCAACGATCCCTGTAATTGAGCCCCCAAATGGATCAAGTGCTGAGGGGCTGTTATGTGTCTCAACCTTATGACTAACTAAATATTTATCATCAAAGATGATCGCACCAGCATTATCAGTAAAGACTGAAACACAGATATCTTTTTTACCTTTTTTCTTTCGAATAATATTCGTAGCTTCTTTGATATATGATCGATATAGACCTTTTTGAACCTCATCAATTGGATTTGCGAATATAGTATGTTTGCAGTGCTCGGACCAAGTCTGAGCAATAGATTCAAGTTCAACATCTGTAGGATCTCTTTTTAAGGACCTAAAATAGTCTCTAATTGATCTCATTGAATCAATATCCAAAGCTAAAGGACCACGAGTTGTACCATCAGAATTCTTTATTCCCTGTTTGCCAATTTTTACCAATTCATCATCAGAGACATTCAGATCAATACTTGTGACAGTTGATCTTGCTTCCAATTTTACTTTTGGAACAATGATCTCTAGACCTCCATCTTTTTTAAATTCAGAACTAGTCTTTATTCTTACTCTCTGTATCAAAGGATTATGAAGTGAATAGGCGATCTTTTCTACACCATCTCTTTCTATCTCACCTTCTATAAAATAAATTAGGGAGCTGTATACAGACTCCCCAGATCTAAATTTTTTCTTCAGCAGATCCTCTATTGTTTCTTTTGTTGTATTTCCTACGTTGTCAGTAACGCCAGGAAGAAAACCAACCTCTATCATCCAATCAAATTTTTCAGGAGGAATGATCTTATCGATCGAATGATCCTCAAGTATCGGGTTTGCTAGTATCGATGAGATATCTTCTAATTCTTTCTTATTCAATACTGCATCGATCGTATAAGCATCGATTATAGAGACTTTTTTGTCTTTTCCTTTTAGACCAAAACTTTCGAATTGTTTTTCTTTTACAGTCGCACGAGCGTCTGGAACTTTGTATGAGATATTAATGCGTGAAGCCATCTATTTAGATTATTACTTTCAGTCTACCACGATTGAAAAAAATCTAAATTATAGACAAACAAGAAAAATTACTGTCTATTAGATCTTTAATAGATATTCCTTAATTATCTTAGGATATAAGACCCTCTCAACGACTTTTATCCTCTCGTGAAGTGTTTCAACAGTGTCTCCTCTATTAATAGGAACCTTTTCCTGTGCCAAAAACTCTCCATTATCCAAAAGTTCTGTTGCAATATGAATAGTACATCCAGTAAAAGGATCACCGCTTGCAAGGGCATCTTTAACAGCATTATCACCTTTGTATAAAGGCAAAAGAGAAGGATGAGTATTCAATATCCTATTTTTATATTCTATAAATATTGAAGGAGAAAGTATTGTCATAAAACCAGCCATAGCGACCAGATCAATTTTATATTTTCCTAAAACTTCAATTATTTTTTCAGTATATTTTTCTCTATTGAAAGGTCTTCCAAAATCAGTGCGCAGAACAAGTTCTGTTGGAACATTATATTTTTTTGCCACTTCATCAATACCTCTGCAAGGTCTATCAGCCAACACCAGATCAATATGAAGTCCTTGCTCTAGCATTGCTTCTAAAAGTGATCCTGTACCTGAGACAAAAACTGCTAATTTTTTTTCCATAGTTTTACTCGTATTCGATCGTTGAAGGGGGTTTTTGAGTAATATCAAAAAGGACCCTATTAACTCCTCTGACCTTTCCAACAATGTTACTAGAAATTTTTTCAAGAAGATCTACTGGGATCTTATGCCAATCAGCACTCATTCCATCTACAGAATCAACAGCTCTAAGCGACACCATGTATTCATATGTCCTTGCATCACCCATGACCCCAACCGTCCTTAATGGCAAAAGTACAACAAAAGCCTGCCAGATCTTTTCATATTCCCCAGCTTTTTTTAATTCTTCAATAAATACAGCATCTGCTTCACGCAGAATGTTCAGTCTATCCTCTGTAATATCTCCAACGATCCTTATAGCAAGTCCTGGACCAGGAAAAGGATGTCTCCAGAGCATATCATGAGGAAGATCAAGGACATTTCCGATCTTTCTGACCTCATCCTTATAAAGATCCCTTATTGGTTCGATAATTTTAAAGCCAAATTTATCTGGCAATGTAAGGTTATGATGACTTTTTATTTTAGATGCATTTTTTGTTGGCTCAGCCGACTCAATACGATCTGGATATATTGTTCCTTGAGCCAAATATTTAATATCATATTGCTTCAATTTTTTATTTATTGCATCCTCGAATACCTCGATAAAAGTATGTCCTATGATCTTTCTTTTCTGCTCAGGATCAGTAACTCCTGCCAATCTTCCCAAGAACAATTCAGAAGCATCTACTACATGCAGATCAAATTTTCTTTTTTTGAGTAAGGTCTCAACACTTGAAACTTCATTTTTTCGCAAAAGACCAGGATCAACAAAAACGGCGTGCAATTGTTTGCCTATTGCTTTATGGAGAAGGGTTGCTGCAACAAGTGAATCAACACCACCTGAGATACCAACCAAAACATGATCCTTTCCGATCTTTGTTTTTAGATCAGCAATGATATTTTTAGCAACGTCATCGATCTTCCAATCTTTTGGTGCATGACAGATCCCAAATACAAAGTTAGATAAGATCTTTTTTCCATTCTTTGTGTGGGTAACTTCTGGATGAAACTGTATGGCATAAAGATCTTTTGTTCTATGTTTATAGCCAGCGATTTTGCATCCTTTCGTTTTTGCAATCGCGATAAGATCTTTTGGAAGTTTTTCAACTTGATCTCCATGAGAGAACCATACAACTTCTTCATCCTTCAGACCTTTAAAAAGTCCTTCTTTGTTGGAAACAGATAATATCTCTTTTCCAAACTCTCTTTGCTTTCCTTTCAATACTTTTCCTCCAAGCATTTCTGCCATTACTTGATGCCCATAACAAATACCTAAAATTGGGATATTTAAATTAAAAATATCTTTATCTGGACGAGGAGAATCTTTTTCTAAGACAGAAGCCGGTCCACCAGAAAAGATCATTCCTTCTGGGTTGATCTCCTTTATCTTTGAAACAGGTGTATCAAAAGCCAATATTTCAGCCTTCACTCCCATATCTCTCACTCTCCTTGCGATCAGGTGAGCAAACTGGCTTCCAAAATTTAAGATTATTATCATTGGATCAATTTAAGATTATTGTTTCATTACGATCTGGACCAACAGAAACTATCCTAGTCTTTGCACTAACCTCTGTTTCAATAAAAGAAATAATTTTTTTTAGTTCTTCCGGAAATTCATTCTCATCTCTGATCTGTCTGATAGATCTTAACCATCCCTTGAAAGCAGTGTAGACAGGTTTGCAATATTTCATTATTTCTTCATCAACGATAGTTACTTTGATCTCTTTTCCTTTAGTAAGCACTTCATTTCCTAAATTGTAATCAGGACCATCATAGACATAAGAATTACAGATCAAGATATTTTCACATTCATCAAGAACATCGAGTTTGGTCAAAATAAGATCTTTGCTGCCAAATTGCGTTGTGTATCTAAGGAATGGAAGATCAAGCCAGCCTGTGCGTCTTGGACGACCAGTTGTGGCACCATACTCATCTCCAGCTTTTCTTATTCCTATTCCTTGTAAATATTCATCAGTCTCATTTACAGATACATTAGGGAATTTTTCTTTCTCAACGGATCTTGTAATTCCTTTTGTACCGCACCATTCCGCTGATCTTGTTCCACCAAATTCAGTTGGGAAAGAACCTTCTCCAACACGTGTCATATATGGAGCTTTAACAATTCCCAAAGTAAGATCAACATCTTCTTGTTTAAGCCCTACTCCTTTTGTTAGTCCACCGATCGTACAATCAGAAGATGTAACGTATGGATAAGTTCCATGATCAATACTTAAACCAGCCCCTTGAGCTCCTTCCAAAAGGATCTTCTTATTTCCAAGCGCATTTCTAAGGAAAGTATCAGTATCAGTTATTTGATCTTTAAAGACCTTTGCGTATTCCATATAACTATCAACTATGACATCAATATTAAATATCTCTTTTGGATCAAAGAACTTTCCACTACCTAAGTGCTTGTGATCCATGATCTCCCTTACCTGTGAGATGTCGTAATTTCGCAATAGAACTATTTTATCTTTAAGATTTTTCTTGAGTTTTTTTACAAATACTTCTTTATTCAAAAGATCATTAACAGTTAGTCCAATGCGTCCGTAATGATCCACATAAACAGGACCAATCCCTCTGCCAGTTGTTCCGATCTTCCCTTCAGATCCACTTTCCTTGATCCTATCCATAAGCAAATGCTGTGGTAATACCAAGTGTGCATTTCTTGAGATCAAGAGATTTTTGTACGTACATCCTGCAGATCTTAGAAGCTCGATCTCATCCATCATAACCGCAGGATCAAAAGCTGCTCCAGTACCAATGATATTTATTTTCCCTTCGGCATCATAAAGAATTCCAGATGGAATAAGATGAAAGATATGTTCTGTCTCCCCAAGTCTTATTGTATGTCCTGCATTTGCTCCACCTGTACCACGTGCAATGATGTCAGCCCATGAAGCAAAGATATCTACAAATTTTCCTTTGCCGGTATCACCAAACTGATTACAAACAATTCCTAAGGTATTCACTCCTTCGAGCAATTTATCCATTTGTATCTTATTCATTTCTGTTTTAATTAAAAATTACTGCAAGATATCGTGAGGATGTGACTCACGAAGTCCCGAATGTGTAATGCGATGAAAATCTGCTTTTTCTTGCAAAGCTTCAATAGAAGCGACTCCAACATAACCCATACCACTTCTTAATCCGCCAATATATTTGTGCAATATATCAGAGACCTTTCCTTGATACGTTACAAAACCTTCAACTCCTTCTGGGATCAGCTTATCAATTGTTGCATCTCCTTGACGATATCTTTCTCGAGAAGCTCGACTTGACTGCATTGCTCCAAGAGATCCCATACCACGATACATCTTGATCCTTCCATCGGGAGTCTCACGAACTTCACCAGGGGTCTCTTCCGTTCCTGCAAGCATTCTTCCTAGCATTACACAATCAGCTCCAGCACCTAGTGCAATTGGAATATCTCCAGAAGCTGTAATACCTCCATCTGCACAGACGGGAATATTTGTTCCCCTCAAAGCCTTTGAACAATTATAGACAGCAGTAACTTGAGGACATCCAATTCCTGCGACGATCCTTGTTGTACAGATAGAACCTGGACCTTGTCCAACTTTGATCCCATCGGCTCCAGCCTCAACTAATCTTTTTGCAGATTCACCTTCTGAGACATTTCCAACAACAACATCAATATTAGGATATTTTTCCTTTATAGCTTTAAGAGTTGTATAAACATTCTTTGAATCACCATGTGCTGTATCTATCACTAGAACATCACATTCAGCAGCCACTAAAAGTTCAGCACGCACCAATGCATCATTTCCTGTACCAATAGCAGCTCCAACTCTTAGGTGACCCTCTGAATCAGTATTATAAAGAGAAGCTTTTCCACTTAAGAGTCTTGAAACATCTGCAAAAGTATAAACACCTGCTAATTCACCTTTTTCGTTTATCAAAGGCAACACACCTCTTTTTGCTTCATCTAATATTTTATAAGCTTGTTCCAATGTAGTTCCTGCAGGAGCAGAAAGGATCTTTTCAACTGGGGTCATAACATCTTTTGCAAGAGATTCATCATTATGACAATGAATAAAATCTGTGCGAGTCAAAAGTCCAGCCAATTTTCCTTCGTTATTAACAACAGGAAAACTATGAAATTGATATCCTTTTTCTTTTCTCTTATTTTGTATTGCACCAATGGTGTCATTCTCATTAACAAATATAGGCTTATCGATCAGACCATTCAAATGCAATTTGACCCTTCTCACTTGTGAAGCCTGAACTTCTGGAGTAAGTGCTTTGTGAATTATTCCTAAGCCTCCCAATTTTGCCATTGCAATAGCCATTTCTTCTTCAGTAACAGTATCCATAGCCGCACTAACAACAGGACAATTCAAAGTTATATTTTTTGAGAATCTGGTCTTTACTGAAACATTAGCTGGATCGATCTCAGAAAATCCAGACTTTAAACGCACATCATCATAGGTAAGAGCAAGACCCGCGGCTTCTATCTTTGCGAAGAAGTCGTCTTTTTTTAGTTTTTTATTATCCATAGTTAAAATCAGTTTATCTTATTTCATAAGATTTGGAAACTATTTAATAACAGATCCAATTATCAGATATTAAAAAATAAAACATCCTTTATCCAAGAATGTTTTATTAGAAAAAATACAAAAATACAGATCCAAATCACATTCCTAACATTGCGTCGTATTTGTCATAAACTTCCTTTCTTAATTCTGGTACTTTTGGATTGCCCCAATCATGCATCCATTCTGAAGTAATTGTCTCCCAAGTAATAGGAATAACGCCTGCCTGCAGCATCCTCTTGATACCATATTTATGAGCATCTAAGGTTGCATCCCCAGCAGCATCAACAAGCCCATAGACATCCATTCCTTCACGCAGAGCATGCAGAGCAGTAAATGCAAAACACATACTGGTCCACAGACCAGAAATGACTATCTTTTTACGTCCCATTGCTTTTACAGCTTCTATGACTTCCTTTTCCTCTAATGCATCAAAGCTTGGCATCTTGCGCGCAATGACATTTGTCTCAGGAAATAGATCAGCAATTTCTTTTAAAAAATTCCCGTTACCTTCAGGGTAAATTGAGGTAAGTACAGTAGGCACGTTTAATATACTCGCAGCTTTTGCTGCCGCAACAACATTATTTTTTATGATCGTTCGATCGCCAGAACCAACACCTTTGAACATTCCAGGCTGATAATCAACTAAAAGGAGAACACTATTTTCAGGAGTTAACAGATCCAATTTTGAATTATTCATTTAATTGAAATTAGTTATTTAATAATTATTTAGCTCGACCTTTATCTGCTAATTTAATGACCAGTAGATTATATCAAAAAAACACCACATAAAGTGGTGTTTTTCAAGACTTAAGGCTAACTAACCTAGATATTTATATTCCACACTTTATCAAAGGAATAACTAGCTAAATCAAGAGCTCTTTGGTCAATAAGCTCTTTATCCCAT
Source organism: uncultured Candidatus Saccharibacteria bacterium (assembly GCA_964555825.1). Lineage (GTDB taxonomy): Bacteria > Patescibacteriota > Minisyncoccia > Phycocordibacterales > CAIRYW01 > CAIRYW01. Next base: position 11,683 of record CAZKTY010000009.1, on the reverse strand, counting down.
TTTTTTCCTTCATACTGCATAATAATCATTTTTTTATTTCCAACGTTAACCAAATACTTAGGATCAGTTTCGATTATCTTAAACTTCTCTGCTGGAGTAGCGTGTTGAAAGGTACTATTAGTATGTAAAGGAATGACTAATAGATTACCAATGTTATTCCCTGAATCAGGTCCGATAGGATCGTCAGATTCTTCAAAAAATTTTCTTGGATAAAAATGTTCGAGATTAGAAGCTTTGGTTTTAATATCTTTATCTGGATTATAAAGATCGTAAATTTGATCACCTTTTGACTCTGCGTTTGAGATTCTGTCAAAGATATAGTACATCAAACCCTTTTCAACATCATCACAATTTAGATCCGTAAACTTAGCAATGAATGTTTTTCTTTTTTCTCGTAGGTCAAGTAATTCATTTTTAAAATCACTTTCAATCTCAGTAAATTTATGCAAATTATTGGCTTGATTAAACTTTTGCGAATATTGTGAATATAATAATTCAACTTGGTTACCAATATTTTTCCCAATAACAGTATTAACAAAATGAAAATTTTCCAGCCTTTGTATAAAAACCAAGAAATAATCACTTATGGTTCTCTTGTTTTTTTGATTATTTTTGTTATTTTCGTCGATATCATTATTAAATTTCTTGAGACACTGAATGTAAGAATATATTAACGGATAAACTTGTGTGATACCAAATAATTGGAAAGATGTGATGGATCTAGTTATGGACCTACGACGAGAAGCATCATGTAAAATCATAAAAAGACCTATCTCCTTAAAATAAAAATTCATACTTGAAATATCTAGAGAGGTTGTTCCTTCATCAGACATCATCTTATAAAACAGAGAGAATTCTAAAAGTTCATTTATTAGCACTTCTGAGGTCTGATCTTTAACCTTGCGACTTAAAATCGAAAAAATTTCTTTTCTGAGAGTCTTACCATTAAATGAGATAGTGTAATATTTCAACATTTGACTTAACCTGTCAGACGAGTTAGTTGTTATTTTTTCCCATTTCTCATCTATTTCATCATGTAATGATTCAATCGCATTTTGAAACAATAAGTTTTTTACTAGATCTGACTGTGCTAATTTTACACCTCTTGCATTAGTTCTTTCAAAAATATCAAAGGCTTCTTGAGGATCGTCTATTTCTATTTTTGTAACAAATATGTTTTCCAAGGAACCTAAAATATCAGCTAGCTCTTGTGTATTTAAATCCTTAACCTTCTCATAGAAAAAATTATAGACTGGTTCTATACGTCCTTTCATTTTTCGATAATTTCTACCATCCAAGTCCTCTATTTTTTCAGGGATAATACCATCCCACTGAAAATCAGACATAACGTCAAAGAGAGGTTTTATGATTTTTGCTACGGTAACTTTCCTTAAGCCTGTCCTCTCTTGTTTTGTTGCAAATTTATTTGTGACATATTCTATAAGATTATTTACATTAGAAATCTGGAGAGCGTCTTCATTTAATACTTTTGCACGAGACCTAATGGCAATTAATAAAAATTGTAGTGTTGTTATTCTTTGTTGACCATCAATAATTAAAAGAATTTTCTTATCTGTTCCACTGTTTTGAAAAATAAAGTTTCCAAAGAACAAACTATCTTTGTCTTTTTGATTGACAGACTCAAGGTCTGACCAAAAGTTCTCAATTTGTTCTTTGCCCCAATCATAACCTCTTTGGAATCTTGGTACCTGATAACGATTGTTTTCGGAAAATATTTCTATTAGATTCTGATTTTTTGGATCGAATGTTTTCATAATATAAAAAATTAACTTTCTTAAAACAAAGCATCTCGAGCTATGCTCTTGTTGGCTGCGGGGCTTGGACTCGAACCAAGATACGCGGCTCCAAAAGCCGCAGTCCTACCATTAGACGATCCCGCAATTGTTATAGATTAGCGTTTTTTTGAAATAAAATCAAAATTAAGGACTAGTTAACTAGATCGATCGAAAATAATTCCAAAGAAAGTTCAGGAATAAATGATCTCTCCGACTCCATAACAGCCAAGAGAAGTTTTCTTAACACCTCACCATTCCAATGCATTTCCTTTGAACTAGCACATTCCTTTATGAATTTGACTCTTTCCTCAGAATAACGCTCTGAAAGCTTTGTCTCGTGAGAAGGTGAGAATTTCATTAGGACAATATCTCTGATCTTTTCTAAGGCTAATCTGCCAAAGAGTTCCATATTCATCTCATTTACTTTTGCATCATTCAAAGCCTTAAGTGCATTCTCAGTATCTTTCTTGCCTGTGGATACAATAAATTTCTCTATCAATGATTCTTTTGGTGCTCCAAGAGATCTTTCTGTGTCACTCAATTTTATTGCCTTTCCAGTGATCAAACTGATCGTCTTTTGAAGTGCTCCAATAGCATCTCTAAATGATCCATTTGCCATAAGTGAGATAAGATCTGAAGATTCTTCTTCTATATCAAAACCTTCTTTCTTTGCTATCTTGCTAATTGCTTTTGAAAGAATAGCTCTTGTTGGTTTCTTGAATTCGCAGACCTGACAGCGTGATTGGATCGTTTCAGGGATCTTTTCCAATTCTGTTGTTGCTAAAATAAAGATCACATGTTTAGGTGGTTCTTCGAGGGTCTTTAGAAGAGCGTTCCATGCCTCCCTAGTAAGCATATGAGCTTCATCGATCAAATAAACTTTTTTAGGTGATGAGAAAGGCAGAGTTTCGATAGTCTCTCTCAGTGCTCGTATATCATCGATACCTCTATTTGAAGCTGCATCAATCTCATATAGATCATCATCGGTTGTACCAATTTCCTTTGCCAAAATTCTTGCAACAGAGGTCTTTCCTGTTCCTCTTCCTCCAGAAAAGATATATGCATGAGCGATCCTTTCTTCTGAGATTGAATTTTCAAGCAAAGAGACCACATCATCCTGATTGATAACTTCGCTAAATTTTTGAGGTCGATATTTTCTATATAGTGTTTCGTGATTCATATAAAGATTATATCCCGCCTTTAGTAAAACTAAAAATTAGTACTTACCTAACATCATTTTTAAATATAAAAACAGAAAAGCTGAACCATATGTGGTTCAGCTTTGGATACAATAACTCGAATTAAATTAGGTGGCGACCCCAAACATTTTGAATGTCTGTTCGGGGTCGCCACTTTTTTTTGGGGGGAAATCTGAAAAGCTTCGGGTGACTCCAACCATGATACGGAGCTCCAGATCCGCTCGATGATCAGAGCCACCCTAAGCTGAACTGGCTAATTGCCAGAAATTTAGGGACGACTTCCAAAGCTCAAGCGGTTCGACCTCCGCCCCTGCAAAGTGGAAGTCGTCCCGTCTCGGAACACACCAGAGAACAAACCTCGCTCTGGTGCTGTCAGTGGCCCGTTAGGGCAAACCAAGAAAATTTTACGAGAGGAGGTGCTGGGGTTCACACACCTCCTCTCGAATGCCATTTACGAACGCCGACTTAAGTCGGACCTTACACAGCCTTGAGCCGTGTGGTATGCCGTGTTCGTGGCTTCATCACGCGAGGGCGCAGGCGCCGGTGCAGGTCGAGATCATCAAGCGGACAACTACGGAAGGATATTGAATGTTTTTCATAGATTAAACAAACTATTTTGCTCGGTATTCTTGGACCAATCGGTCAGTTATCAGGAATTAATTCGAGTTATAAAAGTTCGTTCGGTTTAAGATATTACCACTTTATTTTTTTATGTCAATAGTTTTAAGAAAATCCCCTATTATTACCTCTACTTCGCTAGAATTTTCAGTTTCCATAAGTTTTTCCCGCAATTCCTTTGATCCTGGAAATTCATTAACATATGCCTTGAAATGTTTTTTCATTACTGAGAAATTCTTGAAACCAGTTAATTTCTTTTCAAAGAGTTTTGTATGTTCGATCAAGACCTTAAGCTTTTCTTTTGTTGTTATCTCCTTCTTTTTTTTCGAGAATAGCCATGGGTTACCAAAGATACCGCGACCTATCATTATTCCATCGCAACCAGTTTCTTTAACTCTAAGAATCCCTTCCTCAACACTTTTTACATCCCCATTGCCAATTATCAAAGTAGTTTTTCCCATTTCATTTCTTATTTCAACAGTTCTTTTTATATGATCCCAATTCGCAGGAACTTTTGACATTTCTTTGCGAGTCCTTGCATGTACGGTCAAAACATCAATATCTTCTTCCAAGATCGCTGGTATCCATTTTTCAAGTTCTACTTTATTAAAACCAACTCTGGTCTTTACAGAAACAGAAATATTATTTTTACCACTAGCAGCACCTCTTTTCGCTGCCCGAATTATTTCTTTGGCCAATTTAGGATCTTTCATCATCGCAGCTCCAGCACATTGTCTTTCAATTGCCTTATCTGGACATCCCATATTTATATCAACTCCATCAAAACCAAGATCAACAACAAGTCTTGATGCTTTTTCTATGTATTCAGGTTTGGATCCAAAGATCTGAGCAACGATAGGTTTTTCAGCTTTTGTGTATTCAAGATTCTTCAACAACTTTTCCCTTCCAGTCTTAGGAGCCAAACAAAGCCCGTCGGCAGAAACAAATTCAGTCCAAAGAACATCAGGTTTCCCATATTTTGCTATAAGTGCGCGAAAAGCACAGTCAGTCACATCAGCCATAGGAGCTAAAGCGAAAAAAGGTTTTGGCAATTTGCTCCAGAAATTTTTATTTTGCATATTTTGAGATCAGTTATTGATCAAGATTTCCAGAAACAGAATATCTCATATTATTCTCAATAAATCTAACAATAGTATCAGCGTCTGCTTTTCTGTCTGGACTCTTTAATATTGTTACAAGGATATTCCTTTTTACATCACCGATCTTAATATTTAAGAAAGTAAGAGTTGTCTCGCCCGCTGCTTCTGTATAGCCATTTTTACCCCCTAGAAAAGTATTTATCTGCATCATGTGGTTGCCGTTGAGCCAAATGTGACCACTTATAGCATATTGCTTCACTCTTGTTATATCTAATATTTCCTGATGATTCTTATAGACATACATACCTAGCTTTAATAGGTCATTAGCTGTCGTTGAATTATCGTGGGAAACTCCGCTTGGTTCTACAAAATTAGTATTTAGCATTCCAATCTCCTTTGCTTTGCTATTCATCTTTTCAATAAAAGCACTCCTACCTTTTTCATAGTTCTGTGCAATTACTTCAGCAGCATCATTTGACGATTCCATGAGTAATGGATACAAAATATCCGTCAATAGAAGTTTTTGTCCTGGAGAAAGTTCTCCTTCAGTATTTATTGGAGAAAGTGCAGATGCATTCACTACTAATTCCTGATGCAAGCTGATATTCTCTTTTGCAACTACTGAGGTCAAAAGTTTTGTAACAGAAGCAGGAGGAAGAATAGTATCAGCATTTTTATTTATTATCGTTTCTCCTGTATCAAGATCGGCAACTGCAAAAGCAAGAGCCGAAACTCTAGGGGTCTGATTATTCTCATTCAAAAAATAATATTTTCCTGTGGTTGTTGCATTCTCAACTGAAGCAGCTGCTCTGTCGCCTGCAGATATATTTGATGAATCGTTTGAACCTCCTTGAGTATTTGAATCATCAGAATTCATGGCAATGGCGCTTGAAGCATTATTTCCATTTCCAACAAGCAACGTCTTTGCTTGATCGCCAAAATATAGGATGAAATTCATTGCAGATACACCTACAACGATAGAAGCAAAACCCCAGACCAAGGCTCTTTTTGTGCTGGCTCCATGGTATGGAGACTCAGAAATAAAAGCTACTTTCTCATTATGTGGGCCAAGCTCAGTAGTTTTGATAAATATTGGTTTCTGTTTAAAATCCTTATTATCCATTTGATCTCAGTTTAACAGAATCATTATCTGTTTCAAAGCTTGCATGCATTCCAGGTTTTAGATCTCCATTTATAATTCCAGAGGCTATTTTTTCCTCAACATCCTCTTCAATAGCTCTTCTCATTGGTCTTGCACCAAATTTAGGATCGGTACCTTTTTCGATCAAAAAATTTAACAATTCAGGAGTTATATCGAGACTGATCGTTTTTTCCTGAAGTCTCTTATTCAAAGAATTCAACATTAAGCTTGCGACTTGTTTCAATTCATTTTCCAAAAGTGGATGGAAAAGGATCACGCCATCAAATCTGTTAATAAGTTCTGGAGCAAATATCTTTTCTTTGATTATTTGATCAACTATCTTATCTTTTGAATCATAGAGATTTTCTCCAGACTTTACGATATCCCAAATAAGATCGCTACCGGCATTCGAAGTTGCTATAAAAACGCTTGTTCTGGCATTGATCTTTTTTGCTTCCCCGTCTGTAAAGAATCCTTCATCTAATACCTGCAAGAAGAGATTGTGTATCTCTGATGTAGCTTTTTCGAATTCATCAAGAAGAACAACTCCGTATGGATTATCACGAAGCAATGTAGATAATGAACCCTGCTTATGCTGACCGTATGAACCAATAAGACGTGGAAGTGCATCTCCTCCTTGATATTCTGACATATCAATTCGTGACATTTTTGTATCACTGCCGAACATTACTTCAGCTAATGCTTTTGCAGTTTCAGTCTTTCCAACTCCAGTAGGACCCAAAAATAGAAAAGATCCGATCGGTCTATCTTTACTTGAAATACCTGCACGAGACCTTCGAAGAGCTGATGAAATAGACTTTATAGCTTCATCTTGTCCGATGATCCTATTGTGAAGTGTCTTTTCAAGATCAAGAAGTTTTACTTTCTCCTCATCATCAGGTATTGAATTTGGAACACCTGTTTTTTCTTCAACAACCTTCAAAATATCTTTCTTAGAAATTTTTCTTTTTCCTTGCTGAGCTACATAAGGAACTGCTTCAACTAGGATATTTCTTGATTCATTGAAAGGTGTTCTGTCAGTGAAATTTCTTTGAGCTTCGGTCAAAGCTGCTAAGACAGCTGGGAAAGTAATATATATCCCATTCATATTTTCGATATTCCTTGCTTCTTTTTCAAGCATTGAAAGTCCGGCTTCGCCACCGCTTGCTTCGAATCGAACAACCTCCATTGATTGAGAAAGATTTGAATATTCAACTTGACCTTCATCAAAAGTACTTATGTCCTCGATCAATAACAAACTGATCGCTTGGGAATCCAAAAAAGGTCTTATAGAAGAAAGAATATCGGCTCCTGTTGCACCCTGACTCCTAACAAAAGCCAAAAATCTTGGAAAAACAACAACTGTGTTTTTTGCAGCTAAAGCTTCAGCAAGAGCATTGAACAACATACTTTGAGAATCCATTCCATCAGATGAACTTTCAATTATTA
>CAZKTY010000009.1:0-4370 GCA_964555825.1 uncultured Candidatus Saccharibacteria bacterium | reverse complement strand
CCTCAGGCTCTATCAAAAATACTTTTTTGTGTTTCAGAAGTGGATAGATCTTTCCTTGCTTTATCTTCTCAGCAAGTAAATTAGCAATATCAACACCCTCTTCCTCACTTTCACAAACAAGGATCGCATTTGCACCTCTTTCTTTTGAAAGGACTCTTTCAACTCTTGAGACTACATCTTCATAAAGCATTTTGAGACCATCTAAATGTCCCGACTGATCATCAGTAAGATTGCGAGCTATCTTTTCCAAAAGATATGTTTTCTTAAAGGCCCAATCCTTGCCTATAGGAGAGATCGTCAAAAGACTATCTGCAGACCAAAATCTTTCTCTTTCTATATCATCCTCATACATTGAGACAACCCAAGAAAAGCACCCTTTGAATTCCTCAGCTGAAATCGAGTTCTCTAATAAGAAATTTTTAAGAGAATCAATCTTTAATAATTCATCAGCAAAATTTTCATTGGTAAGTTCTGAATTTATCAATTCTGTTCCATCTTTTGGTCTCAATTTCAAATATTCAATTATTGCGTCCTCAGAGATGTCCAACCTCATCATCACCTCATAGCCAAGATCAGAAAAGAAAAAACTTCTGATAATATCTCCCCCTCTTGCATTGAATATGATCTCAGCAAATGGAAAAACCATGGAATTACTACCTCTAAAGGAGCTCGCATAGCTGGAATAGAAATAAGCTTCGAGTGCCTCAAATATCATTATCAATGCAAAAATAGATATAAATATACCTCTTGAAAGAGTATCTTCTGTGAACAAAAATATACCTAAGGCTATCAAAAAAACTACAAAAAGTAATTTGATTATTCTTCTTCTTATCCTGTGAGAAATAATATCCTCTAAAAGAAGAATTGGAGCTAACTCTGGAGCGTATTTTTTAATTAGGGGGTCCATCTAGGATATGAACATTAAACGAATTCCTGATAATAAAAGCAAAATAATAATGATCGGATACAAGATCCAGATCAACACAAACAATATTCCAAGAGAAGCTCCACAAAGCATTGCTATCAAACCAACCAAAATGACAACAGATCTCACAATAACTCCTATCAGTCTCATCATTGTATTCACAAAGAAAGAACTCAAATGATCAGCAAAATTAAGTATCATACCTTCCTTATATTCTTCACCAAGACCAAGCCAAGGTGAAAAAAAGGTCGAGGTAAGTGTTCCGATCGAAAAAAAGTTATAAAGAAACTGTAAAAATATCTTTATATTCCCAAAAAGTTCAAGCAAAGCCCTCGTGTAATGCCAATGTATGTATGCAAAGAATATTTTAAACATTTAAATATTGTATGTTGATTATATCACGATGACTTTTCTTATTCCTTATTTTTCCGGTCTACATTGATCAAACTGAACCATTCCTCTTAAGAAGGATCTTATTCCCGAATCTCAGATCCAAATATTCAATACTACTTTTATCAAGATTTTTGAGTTCGTTAGAAGATAGGACCTCCTTAAGATAAAAAGTTGAGCTTGCTACATTATTATCCAGATCAAATTTTATGGACATTCCAGTTGAATCATAAAGATTCGATTCTCTGCTGCCCGCATCAAATTTGATGATAGAAAAACCAAGTCCTTTTGAATAATCTATCATTTGAGAGATGGTATCAATATCCTCTTTTGAAAGAGCCGAAACCCCTACCTGAGGATCTCTTCCATCCATAAACACTACGTAGGCACCTCCATCAATTTGAGGTGCAACAGAAAAAGATACACCGTCCTGATCTATGTAATCACAAACACTACTGTCATTATTGCACCAAAGAAAAACTGCATGCCTTTCAGTTATATCAATATTTAAAGTGTTTCCACTTACAGAAATTTGCAAAGCCTTTACATCAGGATCCTGAAATTTATTTATCAGATCTGATTTAGGATAAAAGAAAATACTGTCTTTTGGAACAAGACCCCAAAAATATGAACCAGAGATCGTTGAGGAAGCCATATTTTGGAAAGAATCATTATCAGCATATGACAACTCTGATATCTTTATTTGATTGATCCTAAATTGGGATAAATTGAATACATAATGTGCCCCAAAGAATGACCCAACAATGATCAGTATAAAAATAATAAAAAACAAGTAGCCTTTGCTACTTTTTTTGTGTTGTTTCTTGCTAACTTTTATTTGTATCCTTGATCTCACAATAATAAATTAAAAAATTAAACAAGCTTTCTTCCTAAAAACTACCTACACAGATCAAAGGATCGGTAACTTATCTATAATTGTCTTTCCGAACATATATTTTTGAAGTACTTTTGGTATCTCAACTTTTCCATCCATTGTTTGGTAGTTCTCGATTATCGCAACCAAAGTCCTTCCAACAGCAACTACGGTGGCATCATTCATATGAACATACTCAACCTTACCGTCCTTTCTCTTTACTCTTGTGTTAAGCCTCCTTGGTTGGAAACCAGCAGTTAGATCGGAACTATGGGTCTCTCTATATTTATCCTGTCCGGGCATCCATGTTTCAATATCTAGTTGTCTATAATCTGGAAAGCCCATATCCCCAGAACAAACAGCAACAACCTGATAAGGAAGACCAAGACTTTTCAAAACATGTTCTTGGATAGCAACTAGAAAATTTTGTTCCATAATAGAATTTTCAGGCAAAGAGAATACTTCCATTTCTAATTTATCGAACTGATGCACTCTAATGATACCTTTTGTATCTTTCCCATATGAACCTGCTTCTCTTCTAAAAGCAGTTGAATATCCAGCATAACGGATCGGTAGATCTTTTTCCTCGAATATTTCATCCATATGAAGAGCTCCAAGAGTATGCTCAGCACTACCAATAAGCATTAAGTTATCTTCAGGAAATAAATAATGCTCTTCTGGTGTCATAAATCTTGCCATTCTGTTCTGTACCGCTGGTTTTACAAAAACTGGAGGTATGACTGGTATAAAAGCATCAACAGAAATATTTAGATTTGCTTCACGAGCGATCTTGAAAAGAGCTTCTTTAGAAGTAAGGAATTCTAAACAAAATTGAAGAAGAGCAAACTGAAGAAGAGCTAAGTCACCTTTTAAATATGCAAAGCGTGGAGCAGCAACTTCTGTTGCTGTTTCTGTATCAATCACTCCTAGTTCGGCTCCGATCTCGAAATGTTCTTTTGGTTTGAATGAAAATTGTCTTTTTTCTCCCCATTGTCTTAGGACTTGATTGCCGCTTTCATCTGGTCCAACTGGTGTATCTGGAGAATATATATTAGGAACCTTCAGCATCAAACCTAGAAACTCTTTATCTTTTTCAGCAAATTTTTTCTCAGTCTCTTCCAGTTCTATCTTAAGTTTTTGACCTTCTTCAATGTTACGGGTCTTTTGAGCTTCATTTCTCTTCTGATTAATATTGTCTATCTCTGTTCGTAAGGTCTTTTTTTCTTCGTACAGCGAAAGAAGCTTATCAAAATCTATCTGCCTATTTTTATTCTTTGTAGCAGTTTCTACGATCTCCCTATTCTCTTTTATGAATTTAATATCAAGCATAGTAAAATAATAACACTATTTTTTAATATTTAAAAAAGATCGGAATGTTAGAAAAATATCCAATATATCAAATATGGACTAAGGAGGTCTTTAGGGCACTTTGCGAGATACCTTCTCCTCCACAAAAACTTTATATCAGAGGGAAATTACCACGGAATGATCTTATTCTTTTGACAGTGGTTGGATCAAGAAAGATCAGTCCTTATGGAAGAGAATCAATCAAAAAAATAATTTCTGGTCTAAAAGGATATCCAATAGTAATAGTTTCAGGACTTGCACTAGGAGTTGATAGTGAAGCCCACATAGCAGCTCTTGAAGCAGGAATTCAAACAATAGCTATTCCCGGATCTGGATTGGATGAACAAGTGATATATCCTAGGATGCACTTAGATCTAGCAAAAAAGATCTTAGACTCTGGAGGATGTCTATTATCAGAATTTGATCCAAAAGAAAGAGCTGCAATATGGACCTTTCCTAAGAGGAACAGAATAATGGCTGGAATTGCCAAAGCAACATTGGTCATTGAGGCAGAAAAACCATCAGGTACGTTGATCACATCAAAACTGGCAACAGATTTTGGGAGAGATGTCCTAGCAGTACCAGGTTCGATCTTCTCAAAAAATTCTGAAGGACCTCATATGTTGATCAAACTTGGTGCAACACCGATCGAAACAAGCTTGGATGTTCTGGAAGCTTTAGGGATCAATATTGAAAAGAAAAAAGATCAGCTTTCACTTTTTACCGACCTGTCGATAGAAGAAAAAAAACTTATTGAAACATTAGCTGTTCCTCTTTCTAGGGATGAACTAATAAATAAATTGAATTGGAATATCTCAAAGATCTCAGAAATAT
>CAZKTY010000008.1:0-23633 GCA_964555825.1 uncultured Candidatus Saccharibacteria bacterium | reverse complement strand
TTTTTCATGTGCATAATCTACAAAGACCTTAAATCCAAGATCACAAGGGATCTCTTCCATTCTTCCTGGTATTTTTGTGATCTTCTTAATACCCAAGATCGCTTTATCGATATTTAAATTCAATATCTCAGCCACAGCTATTCCCGGAAGAGCATTCCAAATATTGAATTGCCCAGGAATAGAGATCCCAACATTTTTCCCTTTCAAAGTAAAACTGACCCTTCCTTCTTTCAAGGTGATATCCTTTGCCTGCATTTCCGATCCTTTTTCAACACTAAATGAAATTTTCTTTTCTGCCTTAAAAGACAAAAAATAATTTGCATTATCATCATCAACATTTGCAATGATGGTCTTTGGAATTTTTATTCCTCTAAAATACTTTTGACTTGATCTTGATAGAGCTTCAAATAAGATAGATTTGGCTTTTTTATAGTTTTCAAAACTACCATGACTGTCTATGTGTTCTGGAGAAAGATTAGTAAAAACTGCAATATCAAAATCAATACCCTTATGTCTATTTTGGATGAGTCCTTGCGAGGTTATCTCTACGATCACACATTCACATTTTTTTGAGACCATTTCCCTTAGATATCTTTGGATTGAAAATCTCCCCGGCATTGTCATATGGAAATCGTTAACCTTTTCTTCCTCCCCGATCCTAATATTTGCAGTAGAAATTATTCCTGTTTTTACACCACATTCATTTAATGCTGACCAAATAAAATTAGCTGTCGATGTCTTTCCTTTTGTACCAGTGATACCAATTATTATTATTTTTTTTGATGGAAAACGATACAAAATGGTCGCAACATAAGCCAAAACTAAATGGTATGTTTCTAAAGCCCTTTTTGGTGTTATTTTTTTAACTGCATTTTTTAATCCCATAAATTGTTTATTTAAATCTCTTTATAAAGGCAATTATGTTATACCAAAACTTATCCTCAACCATGTCAAATAGTTCAGTATGTCTTATGGTCTCACCTCCAAATTTCTTTTTAAAAGCTGTGAGTCCATGCCATGCGCCTTTTTTCTCAGAGCTCTCTTCGATCCCACCGAAATTATAGAATTTTAAATTCTCTTTCTTTGCACGAAGAATACCTGCCCAATGAGCTAGATATGGACCACAAAGATTTTTCTTTTCATCTGAAGTTCCTCCAAAAAGATAGTACGCTGTACTGCCGAATACTACGATCAAATGAGCTGCAAGATAATCATTTTGATGCTTAGCTAAGACCAAATAACCTCCACCATTCTTAGTTAGATGATCAAAGATATTTTCGTAATATTCTTTTGAATGCAATGAAAAATGATTTCTAGTAGCAGTAGATACCATAAGTGTATAAAATATTTCAAAGTATTTTATAAGATCTTTATCCTCTATTATTGCTTCCACACCTTTCTTTTCTGACAATCTTATAGAATACCTAGTCTTCTCATGCATTTTGGCCAAAAGTTCCTTTGGATCTTTTTCTACATCAAGGGTCCACTCAAGTCTTGGTTGGATCGGAGACATTGATCTCATTATTTCAGGAGGAACAGCAAATCCTGTTGGGAAAAAACAATTCGCTTTTTCAAATGGAGTTGCATCAATACGCAAAAAAACTCCCCCCTTTTCCTCCAAGACTTTTTTACAGATATCTGAAAAAAAATCACGGAGACCATTTATATTTTTTACAATTACAGGTCCATATGGTGAATACCAGATATATTTTCCAAACGGAAGTCTATATTTGATGAACTGACAAAAAAGCACAGGAGCTCCTGAATAATCAACTCTTATCCTAAAGATCTCTTCACCTGTTCTCTCATGCCATTCACCGTATCCAAAGGATTGACTCAAAGGAGCATTGGGTACAAGAGATTCAACCTCCCAATGGATCTTATTTTTTACTTCTTTAGCTTCGAACATGAATACGATTATATCACGATGATAAAAATTTTTACTTTGATTTATTCAGAATTTCTGGTATATTTTTGTAATTCATTTGAGAATGACCACCCATAGCTCAGTCGGTAGAGCAGCTCCCTTTTAAGGAGAGGGTCGTAGGTTCGATTCCTACTGGGTGGACAATTTAACAGCAGAGCTGATTAAATTAAATTTGGGCGAGTGGCGGAATTGGTATACGCGCTAGTCTTAGGAACTAGTTCCGAAAGGATTGGGGGTTCGAGTCCCCCCTCGCCCACACTAAAAAACACCCTTTGGGTGTTTTTTTGTTGGGCGAGGAGAAAGCTCTAGGAGAGCTTTCGTGGGGACTCGAAAACCTTTTGAGATTATTTTATGAGCTTGCGAAATAAAATATCCAAAAGGTGTACAGCTCCCGTAAGGAGAGAGTTCTTTTAATATTTTATCCACAACTAAAAAACCACCAGTAAATGGTGGTTTTTTAGTATATGTAGATCTTTCTTAATTTCCTCCTCCTATCACTTTTTCAACAGCTGTTTGTGTATCTCCAGAATTCAAACCAAAGGTCCTAAGAACGAGTCTCATGATCGCAAAGGTCGAGATCATGATAGTCATCCCAACTAGACCCCAAAGCATATGTTGAGTTCCTTTCGCTCTTGCCTCAAGGTCATCAGCATGGTTGATGTATCCCATCACACCCCATAGAAAACCAACCAAAGCAAAAGAGAACATTAGAATTATGATAGGGTTCACTATCAAAGCATTAGCCTTGAGAATGATACTATCCATAGTGGCGGAAGCTGCTAGTTGATCCATTTTCGTGTTTAGAAAGAAAACTTAAATTGTTGGTCCTTGAACTCTTGAAGAAGTATCTACTCCTCCGAAGAAAGTTGTACTTAGGATCCTTACGAAGCCCCAAACAGCGGTCATAACGAAGATTATGATGATACCGTAGATGATAATTCCTCTTGCAGCAGCCTTTTTTTCTTCATCAGCACCAGCAGTAACATACTGCACCAATCCCCAAAGAAATACCAAAACTGCAATACCAATAATAAGAGGGATCAAAGAATTGATGATATCTCTTATTGATGAGATCCCACTCTGAACACTAGTGAAATTTTGTGCAAATGCCAATAAAGGACCTAGAACTACAACACCTGAAATTAATACTTTTTTCATTTTTATAATTTTACGAAATTATGTCGCGCAATCGTCGAATTTGCGTGACGTTAAACTTTTAATAATTCATTGACCTTTTAACTTTCAATTTAATTAAATTGTAGCATAAAACTAACTCAAAAAGACAAGAAATTGTGGAAAACAAAAAAAATTAGTATATATTAGAGCAACTACTAGTATCAACAGACGCGCCAGAACTTTTGAACTGAGGAATTCCAAAGGAAACACTGAATGTCGATGTGAACACTTTAAGAGCTCCCCAAACGGATATCATCACAAAAAAACCTATCATCCCATAGACCATAAATTTAATTCCCTCACTTCTTTTTTCTTCATTATCTCCTGAAGAAATATAATTTATAAGTCCTCTAATGAATTCAAGAAAAGCAACTAATATTATTATTGGAACAAAATCTAATGCCAAACAAATAATAATGTTCACAAAACCGGCAAAACTTGTAGGTGCAGTAACTGCAAAAGTCAAAGCAGGCAAAGCTATAAAAAATATCCCTATCACTCTTTTCATTCTTGCGTTCATTTAATTTGAGTTTATAAGAGCTGGTAATTGTGTCGGTAATGAGACAGTTCCTGACAAGAAAGAATTATATATAAGAGCAACAATTCCCCAGACACTTATCATCACGAAAAGCACTATAATTCCAAAGACCATCACTTGTCTGCCAGATTGTCTTTTTTCCTCACTGTCACCCGCACTTACGAATTTTACAACACCACTAAGAAATATTACGACTGCAACTAGTATCAGAACAGATATATATTTTTCAATATTGTATGCAACAAAACAGGTTAGAAAGTCATGAAGAGTCTGAGGTGAAGAAGACCCGCAGCTACTTGAAGCAGCAAAAGCTGGCAAAGCTATAGATAAATACGGAACCAACAATAAAATGCTAAGTATTTTCTTTTTCATCTTATGGATTTGTTGTAGCTGATGGAGGTAAGGAAGGCATAGAATAATCAAAGCCAAAAGTTGTACTAAGTATCTTCACAAATCCCCAAACAGAGACCATTACAAAAATAGTAATGATCCCATATATCATAGTATTTCTGCTTGCCTCTCTTTGTTCTTCATTATCACCAGACGCAACATATCGAACGATACCGATCATAAAGAGTAATACCCCAAAACCAATTATAAGAGGAATAACACTGCTACTTATGATACATCTAGCAAAATCAAACAAAGTTCCTATATCTTTTGGCTTACTACAAGATGAACCACTAGAAGAGTAGCTAGTATCGGTCGTACCAATATCACTACCAGCAGAAAGACTATTACTGATCTCAGCATTATTAACATTTGTATCAAGACTAAGAGCAGATGAGGAGACTGGCAAAGAGATGAAAAGTATTGCAATAAAAACAAAGATTAGAGATGCAACTGATATTTTATTTTTTTTGATGATTTCCATATGTTTCTAGACCTTGTATTTGTTTTTAATTTTAACTTGTAATACCTCCAACTGTATTACTTACCACAGTAATTATAACCTGTGCTCCAATAAGTACAGCTGTACCAATAAGTGCCCATGTAATGGTCTTTTTTGCAGTACTTATTTTCTCCTCATCTCCTTGTGCAGTAGCAAACAAAAAACCTCCATACATTATAGAAAGGGCCCCAACTATTGTCCCTATCTCTGTTACAGCAGAGATTATTGATTTCAAAAAATCTGGAATACTTGTTGCATTCACAGGATTTGTAAGACCTGTTTGAGCTTTCACAAAAAAAGAACTGAAAAGAAAGGCTCCACTAAAAATAAATTTAAAATAACCATATATCGCTGAGTCTTTTGTTCTCGAAAAAAAATTTTTCATTTTATATTTTATTAACAAATTATTTTGTAGAAGTTACCGACTGAACATTCCCTGTATTTACTAAACTAAAAGCATCTTTTACACCTAAGGTCTTTAGAATTGTTGCAACTAGCAACCATCCTCCCCATAAAAATATCAACCCAATGGCCACACTAGTAAAGACATGATGTGCTTTCTCAATTTTACCACTATTTCCAGCAGAAGTTGCATACATAAATCCTGCATAAGCAACAGAAATTGCAGCCAGAGTAGTACCGATAAATATCAAGTAGACCATTATTCTTTTTGCCAAAGTTATAAGATCATTCCACCCACATTCATTCTCGTTCGTGCCAGAGATTACCTTTCCACTAGTACAACCACTAGGGTTTGTCTCTGTTCCTCCAACAATAGAAAAACTTGCTTGCGACGCCTCTTGTACTGTTTGAGCAAAAGAAAAGACAGGTAACGAAAAGATCAATACTGCAGTAAATATAAATAATATTTTAAATTTTTCTGATATCATTTTAATAATTCTTTTATTTGTAGATCAAAGGTCCTAACAGCGTCCGAAACATTTGATGATCCATTATCAACAGACTCAATCATAGCTTGAAAATAATTATTGGTCGAATTTGGATCTGGGTCCAACCAATCCTTACCGATCAAGATAGATCTTCTAAATATCTCTCCTGCTGAATTAGAATTTTGTGCACTAAGCTGACTGATCCTGACCGAAGGAAGACCTGTCTCATCTGTAAAATAACCCATAAAGTCAGACGAAACCAAAGCTTCAGCATTTGTCAAAGCTGACTGCTGATTCTTTGAAGCATTCACGATCGCAACTCCATAGACCTTTGCATAGGTCACAGAGTTCGTGGTTCCAGATGCCTGCGGAATAACACTTACATCAAAATTAAGATTTGGATTTTGTGATGACAATGTTGGATATTCACTTGCATATCCAACATAAGTTGCAGATTTTCCTCTTAAGAACATATCATCAGAATTAGACAAAGATCTGTTCCATGAGTAAGCAACAGATGATGGGTTAGCAAATTGAGTATAAAAACTGAGAGCTGATTCAACAAGATTTGCCTGATTATCTCCACTTCCACCACTGTATGTTATATTGATCAAATTATCATTTTGTAACTGAATGATAGGATTACCTGCCTGAAAGAAAAGGGTCAAAAGTATCTCTTTTGCATTTTTTACATTTTGATACTCTCCAAAAGATATCGCACTTTGGAGTATCGTCTTTCCTGTCGTGATATTTGAAAGTTTAGGAACAAGATCTGTTAGATCCTTCCAAGTAGAAGGAGGAGTTGGAACACCAGCTGTAGCGAAAATATCTTTATTCCAATAAAGGACCAAAGGATCGATTATGATTGGCAAAGCAGTTATGCCTTTGCTGGTCAAAAAAATACTTGCAGGAGAAGCAAAAGTATCCTGAAAGGTCCTCTGAGGAATAGCAGTGTATGGGATTGTAACGAACAGCTTATTATCTTTTAGAAGATTACTCTCTGGCAAGATGACTAGATCAGGACCACTTCCTTGAGCGATAGCATTTGCTAGATCATTGTCAAAAGTTGCAAGAGGATGTTGTTTATAAGAAATATTTACTGTGCCAGCTGCTTTCGTATTTATTTTGTCGACAGCATTATTGATCGCACTTTCAGGAATAACCCCCCAAACAGAGACCTGTACAGAACCTCCTGAACCAGAATTACTATTCCCAGTAAATCCTGCAAAAATGACAATGCCAATAACAATGAACACGACAAAAATTCCAATGATAACGTACTGAACTGTTGATGTGTTTTGCATAAAAAAAATTATTTATTACATTATATTTTAAAACACAACAGAAAATATAGCTAATATTATTTTCGATAGATAAGACCGTAGTGATGCTCCCCTGCATCAATATTCTGCACAAAAATCAAACCATCATCTTCGAAAAGTTTTTTTGCATCGGCTTCACTCAAAACATGATCTTTGTGTGGTCCAATGCCACCAAAGGAATCACTCCACTCTATAAAGAGTATTCTTCCTTTTGTCTTTGCGATCCTTTTTGCCTCTAAGATAGCTCCTTTTTTATCTTCTAAAACAAAAGCAACGTTTGCCATTATCACCAGATCAACAGAATCAGAAGCTATATTTGTACCTCCTTTTTTTTCGATATCACCAAAGATAGGACGAATATTGTTTAATCCTTCCTCTTTAGCTTCTTTCGAGACTTTAGATATGAAATCTCTATTTATATCTATCGCATAGACAACCCCATCTTTTCCAACCATTAAGCCAGCAAGGATAGAATAATAACCAACTCCACACCCAAGGTCTGCAACAACGGTTCCTTTTGATATTCCTGTTTGAATTAAATTTTTTTGAGGATTTGAGAACAAGTTTTTAGGTTAAAGATTTTATTGGTCTAAAGTTACGAATTATTCCTATATTTTAACTTGAAAACCTATAAATTTACAAACAGATCACAGAAGCAAGTGAATCACCTTCACGAAGTCTCATTATGCGAACTCCTTGAGTATCTCTTCCTAATGTTGGAATTTCTTCAAGTGAGCAACGGATCACCTGACTCTTCTTTGAGATAGCTACTGCTTCCTCAAAATCATCAGTTATAACTTTTGCTGAAATAAGTGATCCTGTTTTTTCTGTGACTTTTACGGTTTTCATTCCTGACCCTCCGCGTCCCTGTGTCTTGTACTCTTTTATGCTTGTCTTCTTTCCAAAACCGTTTGAAGAAACAACAAATATCTTTGCATCCTTTGCGTCACTTTTTACCACATCACTTCCAACGACTGAAACACCTTTATCTAATTTCATTACACGAACTCCAGCTGCATTTCTTCCCATCTCTCTGACATCTTCCTCTTTAAATCTTATTGACTGACCATCTGAGGCTACAACAAGAACATCATCATCTTTTTCTACAAAAGTAGCTGAGACCAATTCGTCACCCGAGTCTAATCTTATAGCTATGATTCCACTTCTTCTTACATCCTTGAAACTCTCAGCAGAAACTCTCTTTCCAGTACCCTGTTTTGTAACAAGCATTGTTGAAAGATTACTTCCTTTTTTGATCTCTTTTGGCATAGGAAGTATAGATGTTACTTTTTCATCTGAAGACAATGAAAGGAAGTTCATTATTGATTTTCCTTTTGTAGCCCTTTTTCCTTCAGGGATCTCATACATCTTTATCTGATAGACCTTACCCATATCTGTGAAGAAAAGAAGGTCACTGTGATTTGTTGTCGTAACAAGATGAGTAATAAAATCTTCTTCTTTTGTATCAAGATCAATTACCCCAACTCCTCCTCTTTTTTGTTTTCTATATTCATCTGGGTGAGTTCTCTTGATGTATCCACCAGCCGTATAAACCAAAACACTCTCATCATCTGGAACTAGATCTTCCATAGAAAGAGCCTTGGCTTCATGACTGAAGACCTTTGTTCTTCTTTCATCTGCATATCTCTCTTTGACATCTTTTATCTCACCCTTAATGATAGCTGGAATTCTTTTTGGATTTGCAAGAATATCCTCTAGATCATTTATCAGAAGTCTAACAGCTGCAAGTTCATCCTCGATCTTTTGTCTTTCAAGACTAGCAAGCCTCTGAAGTTTCATCTCAAGAATAGCGTTTGCCTGTCTCTCTGAGAATTTAAATGTTTTGATCAAACCAATTCTTGCCTCATCGACTGTCTTTGATTTTTTGATCAGTTTTATTATTTCATCAATATGATCGAGAGCTTTTTTTAGTCCAGCAAGAATATGTTCTCTATCTAAAGCTTTCGCTAGATCAAATTCTGTTCGTCTCTTAATGACATCTTTTCTGTGGGCAATAAAACATTCGAGAATAGTTTTAAGTGAAAGGGTTTTTGGTACACCATCAACAAGAGCAACAACGTTAAAGTGAAAAGGCTCTTCAAGTCTGGTGTGTTTGTAAAGGAAATTCAGAACAGCTTGAGGGTGACTAGCTTTTTTTAATTCGATCACAATTCGAATATCCTTTGCAGATTCGTCACGAATATCTCTTATTCCTTCGATCTTTTTATCGCGAACCATATCTGCAATAGCAATGATAAGTTCAGCTTTGTTAACTCTATATGGAAGCGAAGTGATAACAATAGATGAACCTGTTTTGTCTTCAATGATCTCAGCCTCACCTCTAACTACCACTCCTCCTCTACCTGTTGTGTAAGCCTGAACTAGATCCTTTTTGCCAAAAAGCATTCCACCTGTTGGAAAATCTGGACCTTTGACAAATTGAAGTAGATCTTCAGAAGTTGCATCCTTGTTATCTATCAAGTAAGTCGTTGCATCAGAAATTTCTCCAAGATTATGAGGAGGAATATTTGTTGCCATACCTACAGCAATACCAAGTGTTCCATTTAAAATAAGATTAGGAACAAGAGTTGGAAGGACCGCTGGTTCTTTTCGTGTGTTCTCATAGTTTGGTCTCCAATCCACTGACTGTTTCTCAATATCACGGATCATTTCCATAGCTACTTTAGACATCTTTGCTTCTGTATATCTATCAGCAGCTGGAGGATCACCATCAACAGAACCAAAGTTTCCTTGACCAATGACCAACGGATAACGCATTGAAAAATCCTGTGCAAGTTTTACCAAAGCTTCGTAAGCCGCTACTGTTCCGTGTGG
Source organism: uncultured Candidatus Saccharibacteria bacterium (assembly GCA_964555825.1). Lineage (GTDB taxonomy): Bacteria > Patescibacteriota > Minisyncoccia > Phycocordibacterales > CAIRYW01 > CAIRYW01. The sequence continues at coordinate 14,053 of CAZKTY010000008.1, read as the reverse complement.
GTGATAGTTACCAGTCACATCTCCAATGATCTTTGCAGACTTTCTTGTTTTTCCACCTGGATTCAAACCAAGCTCGTACATCGTGTAAATAATTCTTCGATGAACAGGTTTCAAGCCATCTCTGACATCAGGAAGTGCTCTATCTGTGATAACAGACATCGCATAATCAATATAAGATTCTCTCATCTCTGAGACTAAATTTGTTACAACAACATTCTTATGAGGAATGTTCTCCAAAACTGTCTCTTGTTTATTTTTATCTTTTTTATCTGCCATTTTTTTTATTGATTATTTATTTCTGTTGTCGTTGATATGTCTTCTGTCGTTGTGCTTGAAGTTGTACTTGCTGTCGATGTTGATATTAAAACTTCATCCGAACTTGTTGCAATAAGTGTTGATGGAATATTCTTGAAATGATCAACAAATTTGTCAGCAAATTTTCCAATATTGTCCTCGAATATGCTAAAAAGTGCAACTCTATTATCTGCTGTTCTGTCTAACTCCCTCTTTGCATCCCCTACAAAAAAAACTATCCATATCACAAAGATCAAAAATGTTATTGTCCCTGCGTAGGTCAAAGCTATCTTTTTCTTCTTTTCTTCAGGTGTTTTTTCCTGCTTTGAAGACATATTTAAAAACTCAAACTTATTTAAATGAACACAACGGTATTCGACTTTCCTTCTAGATCCTTCTTCTTTAATGTCAACTTATCAACCTCATCAGGCTTTGCTCCGACCTCCTTTGCAAATTTCTTCTGATCCTCGTCGCTCCCAATAGGAATAATAAGTTTAGCCTCTAGAAAGACAGAGAGCTTTGCAGCTTGTGAAGGAGTTAGTAGATTATCACCAAGATGAATTATCAAGATATCAATATCATCAACAGCCTCAAGGGCTACTTCTGATAATTTCTCTTCTGAAAGAGCTCCAAGATGCACGATCTTAAGATTATCCATTGATAATACATAAATAGTATTTATCTTTTCTTTTTTGCTTTCGTAATCACTTCTTGAGCTGAAGCCTTTTATAAAAACTTCTTTTACTTCATATTCACCGGGACCTGAGATAACAAAGGGTTTTTTATCTCCAAATTCCAAAGCCTCAACTCCATCAAAGTCTTTGTGATTTAAAGAGACTAGAGCAATATTTGCTCCAAATTTTCCCCCTTTTAATTTAGATTCCTTTGAAGGTGGATTAAAACCAACAATGGTATCTCCTGCTTGAAGTTTTATCTCAAAATCTCCTTGTCTTGTGATAATCATAGGCGAGATTATATCACATCAAATTTTATTTTTGAATTAAATAGAAATAGAATGTGTTAATTATAGTGATATACTTTAGAAATATTAATAAATTAATTTGGATAATTTTCTTCAATGAAAAAAACATTATTCATAACCACTGTTGTTTTAATAGTTTTTCCTCTTTTAGCCAATGCATCTTGGTGGAACCCTGTTGATTGGTTTTCTTTTTTATTCCAAGATATTTTTCATATGCAACAAGCTACAACTACATCAACTTCACCTATTCAATTAAATAGTGCAATCAGCAATAATACACCTACTTCAACAACAAAAATTTTAGTAAATAATGATTCAAACGAAACTACTCAAAATAAATCTGCGCTCACACAACCAAAGCCTCTTGAACCCATGAATCAAGTAGTTCAACCTGCTGTAGTTGTAAACACACCAGCTATAAATACTCTAAACCAACCTCAAACAGCGAACACTCAAACCATTCAACAGACTACAATAAATCCTGTAGTACCAATTAGTACTACAGGACCTACCTTCATTTCGCTCTTTAGAAATGTTCCGACTGTTGTTTCTACGTCATACAATCAATACCCTGGTTTACCATTACTCATCTTTACTTTGTCACCATCTAGTGATCGCCAGATCCTCAATTCTCTCAACGTAAATATATCCAGCACAGGACAAGGAAGCGTCAATACCGCATATCTATACAAAGACAACAGTATTATTTCTACCGCAATAGTTTTAAATGGAAAAGTAGTTTTTTCGAATATTCAAAATCTATCTGATCTAACTCCCCACGAAGATAATATATTCAAAATTGAAGTAGATGTGTCTGGATTGAAAAATAATGGTGATAATGAATCAATTTTTGCATCAATAGATAACGCCGAGATTCTTGATTCTAAAGGGCAAAATGTAAAGGTGAATGGCACTGTTAATGGTAAAGTAATAACAGTAACAAATATTTACTAGTACTAAATATATTAGCAAAACTTACTTAGTATAAACTTTTTTTCTCTTGCAAAAAGCAGATTTTTAAAGTATAATCCACAAATATTAAATATAAGGAAGAGAGCTAACCTCGCCTTGTGAAATTGCAAATCCACATCAAGTGGAGGACGAGATATTCAGGCGAAACTTGATTCCGAGTAAAAAAATGAGCACAGAAACAAAAGAAAAGGACGAGAAGATCGTCAAAGTGAAGGTCGTAGTTGAAGAATCAGAAGAAAGTAAAGCAAAGAGAGATTCAGTGATGGGAAGACTCCTTACTCAGGTTCCCACACCTCCTGCTATTGGAAGCATAGTCGAAGGACCAGTCCTCGCAAATGAGCGTGGGGCTGTTTATATTGATCTATATCCATTCGGTACAGGAATTATTTTTGGAAAAGAATATCTTTCAGTTAGGGATGTTGTTAAGAAAATAAATCCAGGAGATACGGTCGCGGCTAAGGTTGTTGATCTAAAGAACCCGGAAGGATACATCGAACTTTCACTCAAGGAAGCAAAACAAGCTCTTGTTTGGACAGAGGCTGAGAAAGCAATGAAAGAAAAGAGGACTTTCGAAGTAATTCCTACAGAAGCAAACAAAGGTGGACTTATCATTACTTGGCAAGGTGTTGTTGGTTTTCTTCCTGCTTCACAGCTAAAAAGTGATCACTATCCTCGCGTAATGGATGGAGACAAAGATAGAATTCTCGATGAACTAAAGAAACTTGTTGGCCAAAAACTTTCAGTTTGCATCATTTCAGCATTAGCAAAAGAAAATAAACTTATCTTCTCTGAGAAAAATCCAGAATCAAAGGATAGAGAAGAAATTGTAAACAAATATGTTGTTGGAGATGTTATAGAAGCAGAGATCACAGGTGTTGTTGACTTTGGAGTATTTATTAAGATCGAGGACGGTCTTGAAGGACTAGTTCACATTTCTGAACTTGACTGGGGACTTGTTGAAGATCCTAGAACTCTATTCAAAGTCGGAGACAAGGTAAAAGCAAAGATAATTGAGATCAAGGACGGAAAGATATCTCTTTCTATCAAAGCTCTTAAATCAAACCCTTGGACAGAAGCATCAAAAAAATATAAGAAGGATGATATCGTCCAAGCTGTTGTCATCAAATTCAACAGACATGGAGCGCTTGCTTCAATTGAGGAAGGAGTTGCAGGACTTGTACATATCTCTGAATTCGGTAGCGAGGACAAGCTTAGAAATAATCTTGAACTAGGTAAAAGCTATCCTTTCAAGATAACTCTTTTTGATCCAAAAGATCAGAAGATGGCACTTTCTTTCCAGGGAGAAAAGAAAGCATAATTTCCTCCAAATAAGATCAAATAAAAAAAAACCGCTTTTAAGCGGTTTTTTTTATTTTTCCAAGATACCTAAGAACCTCAATTGAATTCGGTCATTGCCTTGAATACATCATCACTAACAATGAGCTCCAAAGCTTCTGCTACTTTTTTTGAGATTTTCTTTAATTCAGACATTTCTTCTGGCTTAAATTTACCTAGAATAAAACTCTCTACTTTTTCCGATCTTGGTTTTTTTGTTTTTCCTGATGGAGTCTTTGGAGAGATCCCGATCTTTATCCTAATAAATTTTTCTGTCTTTATTGCACGTATTATTGACTCAACTCCTCTATGTCCACCAGCCCCTCTATTAAAAGAGATCCTTGCGCTCCCTATTGGCAGATCAAGATCATCATGAATGACCACAAGATCTTTTGCTTTTTTCTCACTTGTGATCAAATTCTTAAGAGAATTACCAGATCTGTTCATAAAGGTCTCTGGCATCAAAGCCTTAACATTTTCTTTTGCAATTTTTCCGTCAGCTGCCAGTGCTTGATTTTTTTTATCAGTCTTGAATTCTGTAAAATCGAAATTCTTTGCAACAAACTTCAAAATGATTCTCCCTGTATTATGACGAGTATCAATATATTCCTCTCCTGGATTTCCAAGACCTACAATTACATAAGACATGATTTTTTTGTTTTTTAAATTTTAAAATTTACCAGAATATTCTTTTCTCCTTGCGTCAACGCACTTATATATATTATCATAAGCGCACATGACAGAGGAAAAAAATACTTTGACTCAAACAAAAAAACCTTTACTAAAAGGATTCCTCAAAGACGTAGTTGATATAGTTATTTTAGTTGTTTTTGTACTCCTACCTATCAGACTTTTTGTTGCCCAACCTTTTGTGGTAGTAGGTACCTCAATGTACCCAACTTTCCTCAACAGCGACTACTTGATCATTGATGAGATCTCTTACAGATTTGAACATCCAAAAAGAGGAGAAGTAATAGTCTTTCGCCCTCCACTCGCTCCCAACGATCACTACATTAAAAGAATAGTCGGTCTGCCAGGAGAAACAGTTAAAGTCAACGGCAATACAGTCACTATCATAAATAAAGACAATCCGAACGGATTTGTTCTTGATGAAAAATATGTTTCTTCAGAAAGAGATGGATCAACTACAACAGTCCTTGGTCCTGATCAATATTTTGTCATGGGAGACAACAGAGAGGCAAGTTCAGATTCTAGGATCTGGGGAGCACTTGATGGAAATAAGATCACAGGGAGAGTATTAGTTCGTCTCTTCCCTATCCCTGAATTAGGCATTTGGCCAGGTAAAGCTACCTTTGAAAAATAATTTTCAAAAAGTCAAAGAAGTTTTTAAATTTTTAATTTAAATCCTATCTCTATGAAGTCTAAAAAAATGGAACTAAAAAAAACAGCTAATAAAAAAGAAAGTCCAAACCATAAGACAATGATGCTTTCTCCTGAAATTGAAAAGGCGGAGAGTATTGCTTCTTATTACGGATTTACTCGTCTTCCACACCTATCAGTAGAAAAAAAAGATATAATCTTTGCGAAAAAATTCAGAGAATCTCACTTAAAGAATCTCAACCCATTTCTTCATAAGAATGAGCGTTTCGGGGGGTTTTTGGAAGAAAAGATAGCAATACTCAGATCTTATCTAGACAAAAAATACGCAGATCTTCCATCACCTGTTATGGGATTTTACGAAGGACCTCTTGAGGGAAATCCTCATATGAAAAAGAATCATGAAAGCGAGACCTTCAATCTTGAGATACTAGGAGGATCAAAAAGTATAAATGAAGCAATGATTATTGAAGCTTCTTTTGTCATCCTCAAGGACCGCTATCCTGAATATGAGCTATCAGTTGTAATAAATTCTGTTGGTGATAAAGAATCCTATTCAAGATTCTTTAGAGAACTTACAAATTATATTTCAAAGAATTCAAGCAATCTGGAAAAAACCTGCTTATCACTAATAAGAAAAGATCCCGTTTCCCTTTTTGACTGCCCCCACGAAAAATGTAAAGCAGTACAAGAAGGAGCACCTCGTCCAATTGCTTTTTTGAACGAGTCTGGAAGGAATCATTTCAAGGAAGTGCTTGAATACCTCGAATCTCTTTGTATTCCATATGAACTGAATCACGCATTAGTTGGATCAAGAAGTTATTGCACAGACACAGTCTTTGAAATTCAAGGAAAAAGAGGAGGAGAAAATCTAACTTTATGTATAGGAGAAAGATATAACGGTCTAGCAAAAAAAGCTCTTCAAAAAAAAGATGTCTCGGCAGTTGGATCAGCTCTATTGATACATCCTCATTTCGTCAAAAAGAATGTTACTAAAGAAAAAATAACGAAGGCTAAATTCTTTTACATACAGATAGGATTCGATGCCAAACTTAAAAGTCTTACCCTTATCGAAATTCTAAGAAAGGCAGGGGTCTTTGTTGTACAGTCTCTAGCAAAGGACAAACTTTCAGCTCAATTAGCTCAAGCAGAAAAAATGCAGATCCCATACATCATTATGATGGGTCAAAGAGAAGCTTCAGAAAACTCAGTGGTTGTAAGAAATATGGATTCTATGTCTCAAGAGACAGTTAAAATTGATGAACTTGTAAAATACTTGAAAAAACTTAAGTAGTTCTTTCAAGTAAAATATCAAATAAAAAAATAGACTCCTTTGTATTTAAAAAGAAGTCTTTCTTAATGGATCAAATATTCCTCTTGGTTCTCTTTTTTTAGTTCTCCTTGAATTAGGAAACCAAAAAGATGTCTTTCTGGCGTCACCAAGGTCTAGGGGTTCATCTAAGAGTTTGCGTTTTTCCTTTCCAAAGAACCTCTCAATTTTTGGAGGAAATTCCATCTTACAAGGTGAATATCTCGCCATTGCAAAGAAATGGATCAGAACTGAACACAGCCAGCTATTTATCCAAAGAATGTACAGTCTCATTCGTGGAAATCTATATCAATAACCATATAGTGTCAATTTAATGACCTGTGATATCAATGGGATTTGATAATTTATGAGTCATATGTTAGGATTTTGAACTATGAAATCAGTAAACGTTGAAGTTACAAAAGCAGGCACAGACAACAATGCCAATACAATTAGAAAGTTCACAAAACGCGTACAAGAAGCAGGTATCTTAAGACGTGTAAGAAGTCTTCGTTACAAAGACAGAAATCGTTCAAAATACGTTATCAAGAAAAAGACCCTTGCATCTATTGGAAGAAAATCCGAGATTGAAGCACTTATCAAACTTGGCAAAAATGTTGAGAAGCCTCGTCGTAGATAATGCAAGATAATATCTTGTTCTCTAAAATACCTTCAAAAGTCCCTAAAATTGATAAGGGACTTTTTGCTTTGATGAAAAAAAAGGTCTTAGGTGAAGAATATGACCTAAGTATAGCTTTCGTTGGAAAGAAGGAGATAAAAAATTTAAATGATCAATTTAGAAAAATTGATCTTCCAACTGATATCTTAAGTTTTCCATTAGATAAAAATTCCGGAGAAATAATTTTTTGTTTTGATGAAGTCAAAAGAAAATCTGAACTTTTTGGAAAAACTCCGATCCAATATCTCAATTATTTATTTATCCACGGACTTCTCCATTTGAAAGGAATGGAACATAGTAGTAAAATGGAAGCTAAAGAAAAACTACTATGCAAAATTTTCGCAATTTAATTTCACAAGGTTCCACTTCAACTCGCATATCTGCGGGTATTGATATCGGAAGTCATTCGGTCAAAGTAATTGTTTCAGAAGCAAGCACTCAAGAAGAAAAAGCAAAGCCAAAGATAATCGGCGTTGGATATGCTCTATCAAAAAGTGTAAGACGTGGATACATAACAAACATCGAAGAAGTAGCAGAAGCGATCAGAGATGCTGTATCCCAAGCCGAAAAGACCTCAAACTACAGAATAACAAAAGCATACTTAGGAATAGGAGGACTCGGACTTTTTGCATCTTCTTTTTCAGGTTCTGCTGATCTAGGTACAAAAGAAACAGAAATAACAGCAGCAAATATTGCAAATCTTACTGACGAAATAGAAGAAAACCTTCCAGAAACATTCACAATAAACAGAAGAGTTATGCACGCTGTTCCTTTGTCCTATAAAGTTGATGGAAAACCAGTAATAGGAAAAGCCATAGGGATGTTTGGAAAGACACTAGAATGCAAATCTTTGTTTGTTACTTGTCTTGCACAGCATATACAAGATTTCATCGATGCATCTGAGCTTGCAGGGATCGAAATAGAGGATGTTTCAGCCTCACCACTTGCTGCCAGTCTTTCTTGTGTGAACAAATCTCAGCAAATGGCAGGACTAACTCTCATTAACATCGGAGCAGAAACAACTTCTGTATCAGTTTTTGAGAATGGAACACCGATCTCTATCGAAATACTTCCTTTAGGTTCTGGAGATATTACAAATGATATCGCATTAGGATTTAAGATCTCCTTGGAAGAAGCAGAGAGGATCAAGATAGCTAGACCAGAAAGCATTCCCTATCCTAGAAAAAAATTAGAGGAAATGATCTCTGCAAGACTTTCTGATATTTTTGACCTTGTTGAATCTCATTTAAAAAAGATCGGTAGAAATTCACTCCTTCCAGCAGGTGCAGTTATCACAGGAGGAGGAGCCTTAAGTCCTTACATCGAACAAGTCGCAAAAGCTTCACTTAAACTCCCAGTAAGAAAAGCTGGAATAAAATTCGATGGAAAATCAACAGTTCAAGTTAAAGATGGAACATGGGCAGTTGCATATGGTCTAACAATACTGGGAATCAATTCTTCATCTGAAGATTCATCTTCAATAAATATATTCAAGGGTAGATTTGTTAAGACCGCTAAGTCGAGCTTTGTGGCTTGGATAAAAAAGATCCTTCCTTAGTTGATATGATCTGGTCGTTTTTATTCTAAACACGACCCATTTTTCGCATTTGTCCACCACTTGCTACATAGGCTTCTCTTGTATATTATTTAGCAATCGATAAATTTATAAAGTTCTGACTCACAAAAGATATATGCCACAAATAAAACCAGAAATAGAGACGTTTGCAAGAATCAAGGTAATCGGTATTGGAGGTTCTGGTAAAAATGCTCTGAATCACATGATGGATGCAAAGGTCAAAGGAGTTGACTTTATTTCTGTAAATACTGATTCTCAAGATCTGCACAACTCTCTTGCAAAGAAAAAAATACATATTGGAAAAAATCTAACAAAGGGATTAGGAGCTGGAATGAATCCTGAGATCGGAAAACGTGCAGCAGAAGAAACAAAAGAAGAGATCCAAGAAGCGATAAAAGGAGGAGATATGGTCTTCATAGCTGGAGGTGAAGGAGGAGGAACTGGAACAGGCGCTTCCCCTGTCGTCGCAAAGACATCTAAAGAACTTGGTATCCTTACGATCGCAGTTGTCACAAAACCATTTTCTTTTGAGGGACAACAAAGAGCAAGACTTGCTGAAGCTGGAATTGACGAACTTAGAAAATCTGTAGATGCGATAATCATAATTCCTAACGATAAGCTCCTTAGCTCAATAAGTAAGGAAACGACAGCCAAACAGGCTTTTATGATGTGTGACGAGGTGTTAAAACAGGCTGTAGAAGGTATATCAGACCTTATTACAACTCCTGGAACAATAGGTAACATTGATTTTGCTGATATTAGAGCTGTCCTCGAAAATGCAGGCTCTGCTCTTATGGGAATTGGTTATGCCAGTGGTGAAAACAGAGCAACTGAAGCTGCTAAAGGCGCAATAAACTCCCCTCTTCTTGATATTTCTATACACGGAGCGAAGAGTGTCTTATTTTCGATTGCAGGAAATGATGATCTAACAATGTTTGAGATCCAAGATGCTGCAAAGATAATTACCGAATCAGTTGATCCAAATGCAAAGATAATCTTTGGAACAGTCTATGATGAAAAACTAAAGAAAGGAGAAATAAAAGTAACTGTTGTAGCTGCTGGCTTCCCAGACTCAGGACAGAAAAAAAGTCTTTTCGAGAATAAACCTTTCAACCTAAAGATCGAAGAAAAGAAAGAGAAAAACACTGAAGAAAAAAATACAACCACCCCTACTGAGACAAATGTAACAACTACAACAAACAATGATGAAGAAGATTGGGGTGCTGTACCAGCTTTCTTACGAAGAAGTAAACTAAAATAATTTTTAGAAGTAAGTTTTTTTCTTAAAAAATTTATACTCTATGGATTCACAATATGAACTTGCAATAATTGGTGGAGGACCCGCTGGAGTGTCAGCAGGCGTCTATGCTGCTCGAAAAAAACTTAAGACAGTCCTTCTAACATTTGACTTTGAAAGCCAAAGTGCCGTTTCAGAAAATATACAGAACTGGATCGGTACACCATCAATATCTGGAGCAAATTTCGCCAAAAATCTAGAAAATCATTTAAGGACATACGAAGGAGAAGATCTTAAAATAATTACAGGTGCAAAAGCTATTGATATCAAAAAAAATGCTGATAGTTTTTCAGTTATAACAACTGAAGGAAATTTTAATGCAAAGACCATACTAATAGCTACAGGCAGCACACGAAGAAAATTAGAAGTAAAAGGCGCAGATACTTTTGAGCACAAGGGATTGACCTATTGTGCCACTTGCGACGGACCTCTTTATGGAGATGCGGATGTGATCGTTGTAGGTGGAGGAAATGCAGCTTTTGAAAGTGCTGCTCAGCTTTCTGCCTATTGTAAAAGTGTCACCATAATAAATAGAAGTGAAAAATTTAGAGCAGATGCAGTTACTGTAGAAAAAGTACTCTCAAAGCCTAATGTCAAAGCAATAAAAAATGCTGTTCCTTTTGAGGTAAAAGGAGATAAATTTGTTAACGGTTTTTCATACAAAAATGCATTGAATTCAGAGATCGTGGATATACCAGTTACAGGTATTTTTGTTGAAATAGGACTCATACCATCAACTGACTTCGCAAAAAATATCATTGAATTGAATAAAGCAGGACAAATAACAGTGGACCCTAAGACTCAGCAGACAAAAATACAAGGAATTTGGGCAGCTGGAGATTGTACAGACGGACTTTACCACCAGAACAATATTTCTTCAGGAGATGCTGTAAAAGCACTGGAGGACATCTATATAAACATTCATACTAGATAGGTCTATTTAACTCTAGGACTCTGTCTTGTTGTCTTATACCACTTGAATATCTGCTCTGCCAAGGCATTTGCATCTTTTCTTGCTGAATTTATTTTAGACTGTTCCTCATTACCAATTGGTGATGAGAATATTTTTTTATCATTTGATCTTTTTACTACACCAGCAAGATCAGGTCTATTATATATACTAGGAACATCATTAATTCCTCCTTCATAAATTTGAGCTCCAAGCATTTTTTCTAGATCATCACTATTATTATCAAAACTGGCAGCTAGTGTTGCAATATCATATTTTATTTCTAATTCTTTTAACGCATCACATAATGTTTTTAAAGAATTTCCATGCAAAACATAATCTGTCATCAAAAGGACTCTGTTATCAGAACTAGATCTAGGTCTAGACTCTAAAAAATCACCGACAGTACTTTTGATCTCAGATAATTTCCAATCACGAACAGATACGTCTGTCGGAGTTCCTCCAGCAAAAAAGAAGGTCTGAGGAAGATCAAAACCTTTTTCCTCATAGACCTTTTTTAAGAAAGTTGAGAAAACAAGAACAGGTACTCGACCTGATGCGTCATCACCAACAATATAATCATATTCACCTTTATCAATTTTGTCTTTCAACTGAAGAATGACCTCCTGGATAGGTCTTCTCAGGTCTTCTATTCTTTGATCTTTTATATCTTCTACAGGATCCTCAAAAACTTCACCAGATCGTTTTAAATATTCCATTATTGATTTACAGCCGTATCAAAAAGAGGTTTAGTCTCTTCACTCAGACTTGCCTCATTGTGACTATGTTGGATCTGACTTAATAACTTTTTGTAAAGATCTGGTCTCAAACACCAATCACCCTCACGAAGAGGATTATCCAGATCATCTATCACAAAAAGTATCACAGAACCTAAAGCAACAATACATATTTGGAAAATATAATCTAACCACATGCTTGTAACTCCAATGAAAAATGAGAGCAAAATAAGGGCAACATCAACAAGGATAGCTGTGTACTTGGTAACTTTTGGAACAGTATCAAAACTAAATTCAACTCTCATGGCTCTTTTATCAACAATTTCATCCAAAGTACTGAACATAAAAGATGCAATATCCGGATTTTCTACAACAGCTTTTGAGATCAAGGAATGGAATTTATCCATCGTTAGTCTAGCCTTTTCATTCTCATTCCCTGTATCTCTAACTTCATTCCATTCTTTTTCAACGATTATCGCTAAATATTTTTGTATATTTTCTTTGAACTCATTTGAAAGCTCAGGAGAAAGACTCTTAGACCATTGGTACAATTCATTAAGTTCCTTGACCTCCTCTCTTGAAGATTCAAGTAAAGTATTCCAATCTCCTATCTCTGAAACAATAACAAAGGCAGCTAATACGGCAAAAATAGTTCCTATTGTCGAATAAAGCCATGCTACACCATCTAAATTGGCAACAAGATGATCAACGTCATACCCAATATATTCTCCATAAAAACGCAAAGCAAAGAAAGTCACACTAAAAAGTATCAATATCGTTATCATTTTTATAAGTGATTTCATACTAACGATCGGAAATTAACACCTAATAAGAATTAGAATTTATCTTAAATTTATGGATAACAGGACAAGGGGTAAACTCACAATTTGGACCACTCCTTCCGACATAACTGCCATCAGGACATTGCTTTGCTTCCATTGTGCAGGCCACCATTGATCCAGAAGAAGTAGAAGTGACAGACTTACTTGAAGTTGCATAAGAAGAAGTTGCTGTCATTGACCTACTCGATGTTGAATAAGTTGACGTAGATACAAGATTGATCCTACCAACATTTGGGTTTCTCTGGATCTCAATAGGACCATTGGCATTAACGTCATTACGAATACCTTCTATTAGAATTCTTGTTTGTTCATAATAATTGCCTAAATAAAAAGCTACCCACGGAATAAAAACAAAAAAAACAATTACAGCTGCTAATTTTGAATACCAAGTGACTTTATTGAATTGAATAGACATAATTAAATTATACCTTAATTTTTTTCAGAATAGGAGTAATTTCCGAAACTCCAAGATCATTTTTTATCTACTTGTGGAATAGATAAAGGAAGAAGAACAAAGAAAGTAGTTCCTTTTCCTTCCTCTGTCACAAACCAAATATCACCAGAGATCAGTTCAATATTTTTTTTGACAATGTAAAGACCTAATCCGGTTCCTTCGTTCTCACTTTCTCTAGCATTATCAGCACGAAACATCCTTGAAAAGATCTTGTCTGACTGATATGAGGGTATTCCTATACCATTATCTTTTACAGTTATAAGGATAGAATCATTTGAAACCTTCTTTAAAGCGATAATATCATCTTTTTTTACACTATCGATCGACACATCTATCTCACCATTTTTATCTGAAGGAGTATATTTCACTGCATTGGCCAACAGATTTTGGAAAATAGTGCCTGCGATCTTTTTGTCAATTACAAAAATGGGTAAATTTTCTTTATATCTTTCTTTTATATCTATCTTCTTTTTTTCGATCTCTGGTCTGAGCTCAAGGATAGTGGCTCGAGCAAGCTCGATCAGATCAACAGATACAGGATCAATGGAAACATTACCAAGATCAAGACGTGAAGCATCAAGTAAAACGTCTACCAGATGTATCATATGCTTGTTTATACTATGAATTTCACTAATATATTCTTTGAATTTTGGACTCAGTTTTTCACCCTCCTCTTTCCCTTCTATCATTTCCATGTACCAATTCAAAGCTGTGATCGGAGTACGTAACTGATGTGAAGCCAACGATATGAACTCAGTTTTTGTACGATCAATATTCTCTAACTCAGTTATATCCTCTTCTGTACCAATAAATCCTCGAAGAACTCCTTCATGATCAATAAGAGGAGAAATTCTAGTTAAAGAGAAATAATAAGTGCCATTTTTTCTACGATTTTCTATTTTTCCTATAAAAGGTTGGCGATTTGTCTTGATAGTTTCCCACAAAGACTTATAAAAAGATTGATCCATAAGACCTCCCCATAAGCGAGCGGTCTGACCAAGCATCTCTGATACAGAATAACCCGTCATACGCTCTGCAGAACTATTAGCAAACTTGATCACACCATTCTCGTCAGTAAAAATAATATGATTGGATGATTGATCAACGGCCTGTTTGAACATTTCAAGTCTGGTGAAATATTTTTCATTTTCTGGTCCTATGTGCTTAGATGGATAATTTTCCTCATAATGTATAGATCCACTAGGAATTTTTATTCTAGAAAATATCTCATCAACAATATTTATCATTCCTACTGGTCCACTAATATACAAATTTGTATCTTTTATAGG
>CAZKTY010000007.1:13800-25857 GCA_964555825.1 uncultured Candidatus Saccharibacteria bacterium | reverse complement strand
ATATTTAGACGATTCATTCCAGCTGAACCTCTTGCATTTACCTGATTTTCTATATAACCACCGAGAGTTCCTTTTACAGGAGGTTGACCGTTGGCACATTTTCCTGTTGTTGCATCAACTCCACTTGAATCCTTACAAACATTAAAATCTTTGTAACCTTTTGACCAGTTAAGGTCAATGATTGCTGTGTTTTGTTTTGTCGTTATGTTTATATAAGATTGTTGCTGAGCCGCTAAAGTTGCTCCATATATGTTGTTTGGCTGCTGGATAAGTTCGAACCATCCAGGAAAACCGCCAGAGTTCCATCCGCCATTTGTAAATGTTTTGTAATTTTGTTTTATGGCTGTGAGACTACAATTTAATGGATTGTAGCCATTATTTCCTCCAAGAGTATCTGTAAGGACAGCTACTTTGAATGGCTGACAGAGATTTATTCCAAGAGTTCCCTTTGCTAATCCATTCACAAAATTTCCAAGCTCTTGATCTTCTATGCCTTGAAAGAATTGTCCTGTGTTTGAGACGAATACTGGACTGCCTTTGAATCCTGTATTTATCCACTGGATAGTTGAGTTAGCAATATATTTGATCATCTCATTTGCAACACAAAATCCTATTGCGTCGAGACTCGGAAAACTAAAAGCATCTGTCACTGAGTTTGTTATTCCATCAAATGTTCCTCCTGTGGTTGCTGAACTTGAGAAAGATTTTTGGGCTAAAGCTGCTGTATTTTTATCTTGGTTAGCAATATGACTTGCAGGATCTCCAACCATAAGAACAGGAACAGATGTTGTTATTACACTGTTTACCTTGCTTGATACAGCACTTGATACTGCATTTTTAGCTGCACCAGTAAGCGAACCTATTGCTTTAGATACTGTACTGACCAGCATTTGGGAAGCTAATGTACCTATAGAACATGATCCTGCTGCTGTAGCGATTCCTCCTGCTGCTGCACCGGTATAAGTATTTGCTGACGGAGTTGTGTTCCCTTGAGCAGTTGTCCCACTTGTCGATAGAGCTGTTGCTTGTTGTTGGATTTGAGTTGTGTCTGTGAAAGTTGAAGTTACAGCGAAAGCACTCAAAGGGATAGAAAAGGCACTTAAAAAAATTGTTATAGAAGATACAAAATTGAAAATTTTTTTATTAGTTATCATTGAGAGATTATAGTTGAAGAAGTGGAAACGTTATTACTTGTAACAAAATCATTCCAATAACTTCCAGTATCATCACTGCTAAAAATTATACCATTATCTCGAAAATAATTTGCCATAGCTATAATGTTGTTCCTTTGGGATTTTGCCGCATCCTGAAAATACTTCAAGGCAATGGTTGCTAATACTGGATCTTTGCTTGAGTTATCAAGGTCTGCATATACAGATGAAACGATACTGTAATTGTTGATTATGTTTATTGCTGAAGCGGCTAGATCAATGGGAACAGGCAGATCATAAAGGGTATCGGCTGCATTCTTGTATACCTTTGTTATGTTCTTTAGTTTGATATTTGCTGGGTCGGCACTTTCATTTGCAAGTCCAATAAGGATATTGTTTTGAACATCAGCGACTGCCGAAGCATAGAAAGTGATGGAATCTTTTGTTGGAGCAGAAACTATTTTTAGATTATCGGGTGTGTATTCAGTATATGTAAATGTCTGTGAAGCCTGATCTGCAAGACCTGTTGCTAGATTTTGTTCAGAATCACTCGAAGTATCACCGTTTTGGGAGAGTGAAACTAGTCCAGAAAGTAGACTTCTTGCTAATAGATCACTAACGTTTGTACTTGAAGCATCGGCAGAATCCGTTGAATTTGAAGCTTGATCAGTTATTCCAAGTAGATCGTTTAAGCTTTGAGAGTCTGTTGTACTGGCATTGTCAGTATTATATGTATTTATATCCTTTACTTCATAAGATAAAGAAGAATTACCTGTGAAGGCATCTTTCCTGTTTACAACTAGGATGCCTATAATAATTGCCAAGCAAACAATGATCAGAGAAATTATTTTCTTGCTAGGAGCCTGAATTTTCATACTTATCATTGTATCAGAATTACTTTACGTTAAAAAGAAAAAGAGTGGATAGTTTTTTTGTCATGATATAATTTATATATTATGGTAAAAAAAATCTTTAGTTTTTCTCTTATAGTTTTTCTTGCAGTGATTCCCTCTCTGATCTTTGCTGCTGGAACAAACTTTAATATTGATCTTAGACAAGGAGATAGATCATCCGACGTTCAAGAACTTCAAAAGATCTTGAATTCCGATCCTGTTACATCTGTTGCACAGTCTGGTCCAGGTTCTCTTGGCAATGAAACTGATTATTTTGGGTCATTAACAAAAGCTGCTGTAATAAAATTTCAAAATAAATATGCAGCAGATATTCTGACTCCTGCAGGACTTAGTGAAGGTACTGGTTTTGTAGGTTCTTTTACAAGGTCAAAACTAAATGCAATTTCAAATACAGATATTAGCAGTACTCCTGTTGCTACAACTTCTCCTATCTCTATTGTTTCAACTAGTACAAGCAATATTCAATCAACATCATCTCTAGCTTCTTCTACTCCGGTATTAATGGAAGTTTCTTCCCTACTTCCTGTTATAGATAGTTTGTCTGATGTGAATGTTGCTCCTGGAGGAAAATTAAATATATATGGAAGCAATTTTTCAACATCAACCAGTGTATATTTGGGAGATTCTTTAGTTTCTAACCCCTCAATAGATACAAACAAAGGGATCGTATCTATCACTGTTCCAAACGTCACAGGTATACTTCTTGTGTCACTTAAAAATAGTTATGGTGAAAGCAAATATATGACTCCTGTATTCGTTTTTGTTACACAAAGTGTTATTTTAGGATCAACTCCAACCAAGGCTGACTCAACAAATGCAGATGATATACAAAAGGTTCTAAGTAAAATGGGTATAAACAATATATAATTCAGATATGAATATCTTTTTTCATAAAAAAGCCATTGGAATAGTGATATTTGTTTTGTTTATTGCTGCCTTTCCTATTCAAAGTTATGCATTGAGCCTTACTCTGACCCCCTTTTTCGGAGGATATATTAAAAAGGTCACATATTGTACTTGCTACTATGATCCTGCAGTCGTTCTTGAAATAAAAGACTATTCGTCAACTCCAAGTCAGACATTAAAATTAAAATGGAGTTTTTGGTTCTCTAAGCTAGACGCGAATTATAATATTTGGGAACAGAATATTTGGGTCTTGGGAGGATATACAAAAATGACAGCATCATGCAAAGATACGTCTGGGTATTACTGTAAAGACTCTGGTACATCTGCTGATGGGATGATCGATCGGACAAGAGGAATTGGTTCAGGACTTATACCAGATCCAACACTGTCTGCTTCTGTAAGTCTATAAAGAAAGTTTGATCCACTGTTCAAGAGAGAGTTTTTCAGCTCTCTCTTTTTCATTTATACCAAGTTCATTGAGTCTTTCTTTTGAGATGAATTCTTTGAGATTGCTCGAGATAGTTTTTCTTTTATGTGCAAATCCCGCTCGTACTATCTTAAAGAACTTTTGTTCGTCAATGTTAGAAAAATTCTTTTTTGAGATGTTATCTATAAGTAATATAGCTGAATCGACATTTGGTGCTGGAAAAAAAGATCCAGCTTTGACTGTTTGAATATATTTAGGTTCCCCATAGACCTTTACACTTATTGAGAGAATACTTTCTTTTCCATCTCTTACTACAATTCTTTCTGCAACTTCTTTTTGTACCAAAATGACCATTAATTCTGGCTGAGGAATTTCAGAGAGAAAACGTCGGATAAGTTCTCCTGTTATATAGTATGGAATATTCGCAATAAGCTTGTATTTTTGAGCTTCCAATTTGTATTCTTTTGGATCAAACTCCAATACATCCCCATGGATAAGTCTTAATTTTCCAGAACTTATCTCTTTTTCAAATAGTTCTTCTAAGACAGGAATAAGTAGGTCATCTTTTTCTATTGCAAACACGTCTGCACCTGTCTCTAAGAGTTTTTTTGTCAGAGCTCCTTTTCCTGGTCCGATCTCGAGTACTGTATCCCCTTTTTTCAATCTTCCTGTTTCAACTATTGTGTTGATAGCTCCTCCAGAATTTAGAAAATTTTGTCCTAGTGATTTTTTTGGATGAATATTCATTTTAGTTAATTCCAACTTATATTAGGAAGATTATGAAAAAAACTCGTTTCTTTTTTTATCATTGAGTCATCAATGTCTAATATGAATTCCGAAGGCATTCTGATCTCTCTTGATCCATATACTGTCCTAACCGATGCATAGGTCAAAAATATCTTTTTTCTTGCTCTGGTCAATGCAACATAAAAAAGCCTTCTTTCCTCCTCTTCATCCTCAAGTGAAGATTCATCCTCATCTAGTCTTTGGTGAGGAAAAAGCTTGTCTTCAAGTCCTGTAACAAAGACCGTATCAAATTCTAGACCTTTTGCAGCATGAACTGTCATAAGTTTGACCCCTGTCTTTTCCTCAGTCATTTCATCTTGATCTGAAAAAAGTGAAGCATGCTCTAGAAATTTTAGCATCGCTTCGTCACTGTCGTAGTCAAAAGAAGAGGCAAAAGTTACGAGTTCTCTCAAGTTTTCTAGTCTTTCAAGATCTTCTTCTTTGCCTTTTTTGAACATTTCTTCCATTCCTGTTCTCGATATGACGAACTTGACTACTTCACTTGGTTTTTCTGTTTCCGCTTTTACTTTTATATCAGCGAGTAGATTTCTGAAACTCTGGATCTTTTCTTTAGTAGCTCCCGTGAGTTCTTCTTCTTTTCCTTCAAGTATCTTTAGTACTGTTACCTTTCCTATTCCTCTTGCTGGAGTATTAATTATTCTCTTTAGATCAGAAAGACTTTGCGGATTCAGACTGGCTTTAATATACGAGAGAGCATCCTTGATCTCTTTTCTTTCAAAGAATTTAGTTCCGATCAAATTGTAATGGACTCCCATCTTTATGAAGGCTTCTTCTAAAGATCTTGATTGAAAGTTTGCTCTGTATAGAACGGCTATCTCATCTGCTTTATGTCCGTTCTCAATAAGTTCTTTTGCTCTTGATGCTATGTATGAAGCTTCATCTTTTTCATCAAGTCCAGAATAAAGAGAAATAAGTTCTCCATCCTCATTTTTTGTGAAGAGATTCTTATCTTTTCTCATTGTATTTTTAACAATGATCGCATTAGCCACCGCCAGGATATTCTTTGTTGAACGATAATTCTCCTCCAATAGGACACTTTCTGCTTCAGGATAATCTTTCTCAAAACGCATAATATTCTTAAAATCTGCTCCTCTCCAACTATAAATACTTTGATCAACATCTCCTACCACTGCGATATTCTTTGATTCACCTGCTAGATATTTTGCTATTTCATACTGTACCCTATTCGTATCTTGGTATTCATCGATATGAATATATTTCCATTTATTTTGATATTTTTTTCTGACCTCAGGATCTTTTAGTAGGATCATCGTCTTTAAAAGAAGATCATCAAAATCCAAGGCGTTCTCTTCTTTTAAAGTCTTTTCGTATTCTGGCCAGATCTCAGCAACTTTATCTTCAAAGTAATTTTTTCCATCACTAGCCATGAATTCCCCAAAAGAATTCCCTTGCCCTTTTTCTCTTGAGATAGCACTCATTACACTTCCAGGGTTTACATGTTTAGGATCGATTCCGAGTTTTTCCATCGCTTCCTTTATTGCTTTCTTTGAATCATCTTTATCAAAGATCGAGAAAAATCTTGGCAAACCTAATCTGGTTGATTCTTGTCTTATTATATAGACACCAAGTGAGTGAAAAGTTGATAAAAAAGGCATGACTTTATCAGAGGAATAGGCTTTTTCCTCCTCTTTCAAGAGTTTTTCCACTCTTTCCCTCATTTCTTTAGCTGCTTTGTTGGTAAAAGTGATGGCTAATATGTTCTCTGGGTTTACTCCGCTTTTGATCAAGTGAAGTATTCTTTGGGTGACTGTCTTTGTCTTACCAGCTCCTGCTCCCGCCATTATTAAGAGAGGTCCTTCTGTAGTTAATACCGCTTTAAGCTGATTTGGGTTTAAACCCTTTAAATATTGAGGTTTTTGATTAATGTTCTCTTCCATATCCAACAAATATAACATGTGTAGGGTCATTTCGAGCAATTTTGGGCTTTTCCACACCCTGTTCAAAAGTCCCTCTTTACAGGGTCTCAACATGGTATAATGGTAGGACGATACGGATGTGATGTGTGTGAGGCTTTATGAGCCTTTTTGCCGAATTCAAGAATTAAAATTAATTAAGATTCCATCTATAAAATTGAAAATAAAGCTCGCAAGGCTGTAGGAGGCCGATATAGTTTCTTTAAAAAGGGTACAACCCAGATGTTTTCTTGGGTAGTTCTCCTTTTTGTAGTGACTTTTGCAATATTAGAACCAATAAGCGCTGATGCCAGCGTTTTTTCTTTTATTGGGGATCTATTTGCCTCCCCTACTGATGCTTCAACTGTTTCAGGAGAGTTAAATTCTCAAACAGCTGCTGTCTTACAGGCTGTTCCTAATATTAGTCCCGAACCAAATAAAATTAGAGATATTAATATAGTGGATGATAGTGCTATTCAAACTGAAATGGGACCTCTCGGAACTGTCAGTCAGATAGCATCTTCAACCCAAAGCAACACAATAAGTGTCTATACAGTTAAAGCAGGCGATACTCTATCAGAGATCGCCTCTTTGTTTAATGTAAGTACAAATACTATTCTTTGGGCCAATGATCTAAAGAGTCAGAAGGATCTAAAACCGGGAGATCAGTTGTTGATCTTACCTGTTTCTGGTATCGAATATACTGTAGCTAAAGGAGAGACCTTAAATAGCCTTGCTAAGAAATTTGATGTAGATCCTAATGATATATTAGGTTTTAACGATCTTTCATCGGCTTCAGACTTAAAAGTTGGAATGGATATCATTATTCCAGGAGCTGAAGAATCATCTAGCAGTTCAACTTCTTCCGGCAGTAAATCTTCCTCATCCTCAAGTAAGAATACTTACAGCAGTTTGCCAAAGGCAGTTTCTGGATATTACATAAGGCCTATCTCTGGAGGAGTGAAGACCCAAGGTCTTCATGGAGCTTGTCACTGTGCCGTTGATCTTGCTTCAAGCATTGGTACTTCAATTCACGCTGCTGCAGATGGAACTGTGATACTAAGTAGAATGGGAGGATGGAATGGAGGCTACGGAAATTATGTGATAATTTCTCATTCAAACGGAACACAGACACTTTATGCACACATGCAAAAGACTTTGGTCTCAACAGGAGACAAAGTTACTCAAGGACAGACGATAGGTTTGATGGGCTCGACTGGAAATTCTACAGGATCTCATGTTCACTTTGAGATACGTGGAGCAAAAAATCCTTTCTAGATATTGTGTAAAGTCCCTTCGAGGTAAAATATTAAAATATTTTACCTCGAAACTGTAAAGCCTCTAAGATGTGTGTTGAGGTTACTCTCTCTGACATATCAAGATCTGCAATTGTTCTAGCTACTCTTATCATTCTATGAAAAGCTCTAGTTGAAAGTGAAAGTTTTTCTGATGATCTTAACAAAAGATCAAAAGCTTTTTCTTCGATCAGACTACCTTCTTTTATGTGATTAGGTCTTATATCGTTATTCATCGAATATTTAAATCCGAGATTTTTAAATCTCTCTTTTTGAAAAGATCTTGCCATTTCGATCTTTTTCTTTATTTCTCTTGAGGGTGTTTCACTCTTTTCATTTGATAATTCAGTTCTCTTTAATTCTTCAACTGAAACAATAAGATCAATTCGGTCTAAAATTGGTCCAGATATCTTCTTTTGATATCTTTGAATATTTATCGGCGAACAATTACATTGTCTTGAACTTCCATAATTTCCACAGGGACAAGGATTCATTGCTGCAACTAAAATGATCTTCGCAGGAAAAACAGCTGTTCCTTTTGCTCTGGAAACAGATATTTTTCCTTCTTCTAAGGGTTCTCTTAAGGATTCAATGACTCTTCTATCAAATTCTGGAAATTCATCTAGGAACAAAACTCCATTATGAGCTAGTGTTATTTCTCCTGGTCTAAGATTTGTTCCTCCTCCTACTATTGAGACGTGGGATGATGTGTGATGAGGACTTCTGAATGGAGGTCTTGAAATTCTTTCGCTATTTAAAATTCCTGCTATTGAATGAATAGAAGTTGTTTCTAACATTTCTTCATGGTAAAGATCTGGAAGAATAGTAGTAAAAGCTTTTGCTAGCATTGTTTTTCCTGTACCTGGTGGTCCAAAGAAAAGAACGTTATGTCCGCCTGCAGCCGCAATTTCAAGGGCTCTCTTTGCAAGACTCTGCCCTTTTATATATGAGAAGTCATTATTAAATTCATCTTCGTCTCTTTTTTGTTTTCCTCTTTCCCACTCGACAAGTTCTTTTTTGAATTCGGATCCCTTTCTAAAGTGGTTAACTATTTCCTTAAGATTGTCTACTCCAAAGACCTTTAAAGAATCTACAAGAGAAGCCTCGTCCGCATTTTCTTTAGGAACAAATATTTCGGTGAAACCTTTCTTTTTTGCAAGAATCGCTGCAGGAAGGACCCCCTTTATTTTTTTGATATCTCCATTTAAAGCAAGTTCTCCTAAGAACATCTTATTTTTTGGATCAAAATTCATTTCTCCTGATGAAAGTAAATATGAAAGTGCTATCGGTAGATCAAAAGATGGACCTTCCTTTTTGATGTCTGCTGGTGCAAGAGATATCACTACTTTTTTATTGCGGCTTTTAGGTGACTCAAGTCCTGAATTCTTTATTGCTGCACTTACTCTGTCTTTTGCTTCGGCGACTGCTTTATCTGGAAGTCCAACAATTGCAAAAGAAAAAAGTCCGCGTGAAAGGTCGGACTCTATTTCTATAACAGAAGAATTACTTATGTCATTTTGTGCACTATATACTTTTGATACAGCCATTTTCCGATCTTAGGCTCTTAAATATTTGAGATCTTTATTTAGATCTTTTCGTCAATGTGTTTTTTGCAAGTTCTGGCAGCTGGATTCGCATCAAGTCTGTCCTCTTCTATCAACTCTCCTGAAATTTCACATTTACCGTAGGTTCCTTCCTCTATCTTCTCTAAAGCTCTTTGAACTTCGAACATTCGCGATTCAAGCTGATCAATTATTGCATTGTTATTCTCATAATCCTCTATCTCATCGGCTACATCATTTCTATCTGCTGTCTCAATTTCTTCTTCTGGGGTTACTGCATCCCAATCAGATGGACTATTTGGATTTTTCTTCCCTACACTTTCTAGTTCCCTTTTTAGAGTATCTCCTTCTTTTAAAAGTCTTTCTTTGTATTTTTCTATTTTATTTTTTTCCATATAATAATTCTAACATAAACATTTCTATTAATTTAAGATAAGGGATGATCTTATTTTGTCTAAAATTCGACTTAAAGCATCTGGGCTTTTGGCAATGATTATTGTCTTTCCTCCAACTATTGTATAGAAAAAGACAGTTTTTGTATTACCTGCACTTGTAAGGGCTCTTGAGTCATGATTCAGGATGGTCTGATCAATGAAAGTATTTCCTTGCTCAATGGTCTCTTCTCCCATTATTGGTTCAAGATCGTAAGCCATAGTTTTCTCCCACTGGAGCATTCCTGGGAAAGCTGTTTCTTGTGATGAGGTTTCCATTATCAAAAATGGTTCTGCTTGGTTGCTTCCACTCCAAATTCCCAGCATAAATTGATCAGAGATAAGAGATCTGCTCAATACATCCGGAACGCTTGCTCCAATGACAGAGAGTAATTCTGTGACAGAAAGATCTCTCGTTACTCCAGAATCTTGTTTTGTTAGATCGATCTTTTCTATTGAGTTATCGTCATTGCTTGGGACAATATATTTTTCAATATCGTTCTGTATCTCTCTTGACGATAGACTTGTCACATCCAAGGAAACACTTGAATCTGCAGAGATGATATCTTTTTTTATTGGTGCTTGAACCACAACAACTGGTTGTTTTTTTGAAATAAATGCAAATACTACAGCTCCGATCCCAACAACAAAAAGTACAGATGCTGCGATTGCTAGGATCATGTGAAGATTGGATCCGGATTTTTCTTCTGGAATATTTTCAGTTCTGTTTCTTGCTTGCTCTTTTGCCGCAACTTTTATCATTGAAAGACCTCCTCCCCTTACTGCATCAGCGACATCACCATGATATGTACGCAAGGTAGCAAGTTCCGGATATCCTTCATTGTCTATCTTTGGTTTTGCTTCTGGTATTGGAGTTGGTTCTCTTTGTTCTGATTCAGGTGCTTTGTATACAGCTGAATTAACATTTGATAGGTCAGCGATCGAAAGGCCTTTAGCTTTCTCTTCATTTGCTTTGAGAGATTCTTCAATAAATTCTTTTTGGTCTAATGCCATATTCTCTCAATTATATCTTTTTGTACGTAAAACAAAAACTGCTGGGAATCACCCAGCAGTTTTTGTTTTACGTATTAATTTTTCTTTAATTTTTTTTCTGAAAGAAGTCTGGATCCATTTGTTTGATCGAGAGACTAAGTCTTCCTTTGTCGTCTATCTCTTTGATCATAACCGGTACTATGTCCCCTACTTTAAGGTAATCTGATACCTTTTCAACTCTAAATGGTGCGATCTCTGAAACATGGACCAACCCTTCTGATCCATTTCCAATTTTTACAAATGCACCAAAGTCCATAAGTTTTATTACTTCTGCTTCTGGGAATTTATCTCCTTTCTTATATTCCCTGGTCATTTCCTCAACTATTTTTTTAGCAGCTTCTGCACTTCCATCTTTTCCTGTGAAATATACAGAACCGTCATCTTCAATATCAATTGTAGCTCCTGTCTCCTTCATTATTTCTTTAATGGTCTTTCCTCCTGTCCCAATAACAAGTCCTATCTTATCAGGGTCAATTGTTATTTGAATTATTTTAGGTGCATTTGGATTGATATCTGCTCTTGGTTTATCTATCGCCTTTTCCATTACATCAAGGATGCTTAATCGAGCAATTTCAGCTTTTTTCAAAGCTTCACCGAGTATCTTTACAGGAATTCCATCAACTTTTACATCCATTTGAACTGCGGTTATTCCCTCTCTAGTTCCTGCTACTTTGAAATCCATATCTCCATGATGATCTTCTGGACCTTGAATATCTGTAAGTAAGCAGTATTTATCTGCACTTTCCATCATTATTCCCGATGCAATTCCAGCAACTGCTCTTGTTACAGGGACACCTGCATCCATGAGGGCAAGACTTGAACCGCAAACTGATCCCATAGATGTTGATCCATTGGAAGCAAGTGCTTCAGAAACAATTCTTATTGTGTAAGGAAAATTTTCTTTTGCGGGAAGAACAGGGATCAAAGCTTTTTCTGCTAGATGCCCGTGGCCGATCATTCTTCTGTTCAGTCCACCCATTCTTCCTGTTTCTCCAACTGAGTATGGAGGAAAGTTATAATGATGCATGAACCTTTTTTCTGTTTGAGATTCCATGCTATCTATTGTCTGTGTATCGCCAGGTCCACCTAATGTTAATACTGAAAGGATGTGAGTTCCTCCTCTGTAAAATATTCCACTGCCATGAAGTACTGAAGAAACTCCTCCTGCTTTTGCAAAAAGAGGTCTTAGTTCATCTGGAGTTCTTCCATCTGGACGTTTGTTGTTTTCGATAGCTTCTTTGTGAATAAGATCATTTAATTTTTCTTCAAAATAATCATCTGCGAAGGAAGTTTTTTCTTCTGGAAATTTTTCTTTGTAAATAGTGGTCCATTCATCATGAAGTTCTGCTATATGACTTTTTCCTGGAACTCCTACGAAGATCCTATCCTTAAAGATAGGAGATATCTTTTCGTTGAACAATTCTACAAGTCCTTCTGGCATAGTTGCTGATACTAGTTCTCTTTTTTGTTTGCCAATTTCTTTGACTATCATCTTTTGCCATTCCTGGATCTTCTCAATTTCTTCTGAAGCTCTTTTCAAACTTTCTGCAACTATTTCATTTGTGACTTCTTTTGAAGCTACTTCGATCATATTTATA
>CAZKTY010000007.1:0-13790 GCA_964555825.1 uncultured Candidatus Saccharibacteria bacterium | reverse complement strand
TTTCTCTATCAAGATAATTTGGGTTTACTAGAACTTCCCCATTCTTGATCCCAATTCTTACAGAACTTACTGGTCCATTGAATGGGATATTTGAAGTTGAAAGAGCAAGAGATGCTCCTATTACTCCTAAAATATCTGGATCATCTTCACCTATCGAAAGTACAGTCGCAACAACTTGAATGCCGTGTCTGATATTTTGATCGAAAAGAGGTCTTATTGTTCTATCGATCACTCTTCCTGCAAGAATTGATTCGTCTGAAGGTCTTCCTTCCCTTCTGATGAATCGACTTCCAAGGATCTTTCCTGCTGCATAAAATCTTTCCTCGAAATCAACGGTCAAAGGAAACCAAGATCCATCCTTAGCATTTTTATCCATAACAGCGGTTGCGAGAACTGTTGTGTTTCCATAACTTAATATGACTGATCCACTAGCTTGGTCCGCAAGATCTGTGAATGAGGCTTTTAATGTCTTTCCTCCAACCTCCAAAGAGTATTCTTTTGTATTCATTTTATTTAGTCGCCTACAGATTTTAGGATTGAAACTCCAGAATATATGAGGAATTTCAATTACTACCTATCTATAGGCCACGATTAATTATTAAGGCTTATAACTTTCAAACTATAATACGATTTTACACTTAAGGCAAATCAAGAATTTCCCCTACGGTCTTTTCTAGATCTTCTTTTGCACGGCTTTTTCCATTGATCATTAGGTATTTTTTATAGTTCTTATCTAGATCAAGAAACTCGTCTACTGCAGCTTTAAGCATTCCAGAAGATGATTTTCCAAATGAAACTGCTTCAACTTGGCAACCTTGGCTGAATTTTAAATATTCAACTAAAGGAACGAAATCTCCATCCCCTGAAATAATAATGATCGCATCAACTTTTGGAGACATTGATATTGCATCAACTGCTAGTCCAACGTCCCAGTCAGCTTTTTTTGCACCACCTGCAAATATCTGTAGATTCTTTGTTTTAGCTTCGATCCCCATTTTCTGTAAAGCATCGAAAAAAGGTCTCTCTTCACCTGATTCTGTTGTGATCACATATGCTACTGCGCGTATAAGAACTCTGCCGGCGACAGCATCTTTTACTACTTGTCCAAAATTTACCCTTGCATTATAAAGATGTTTTGCACTGTGATATAGGTTTTGGGCATCAATAAAAACCCCTACTCTTTGTTCCTTATGTTTAATTACACTCATAAAATAGTTTTTAATTGCTAGATACTAGCAATACATTATTAAAAATAAAATCGACTTAAAAAATTAACTCTACAAAGAACCAAAAACAAGATCTAACAAAAAAATTACTTCTTTAGTTCTAGCTTTTTAGCTAGAGTTTCATATCTCTTTGGGCTTTTTGCCTTTAGATATCTCATGTGTCCTTGTCTTGTTGCAACAAGTTGAAGGAGTCCTCTTCTTGAGTGGAAATCTTTTTTGTGTTTCTTAAGATGGTCAGCAAGCTCTTCAATTCTTTTTGTGATAACAGCAATTTGTACCTCAGGAGAACCTGTGTCTTTGTCGTGTTTCTGAACAGCTTTTATAACTTTTGTCTTTTTTGTCTTCGTTAACATTGTGGTAACACGATAGCACAAAAGGCTATTTTTTGCAATATCTTTGTTGAAAAGTCTCTTTTAGCGAAATTATTGTGCGACATCGTGGTAGAATACTCAATATGAACGATCTTAATACTCTTAAAAGAAGGTTTCTTGAACATATAGAGATCGAAAAAGGAAGAAGTTTAAAGACTGTGGAAAATTATGATCATTATCTCACTGTTTTTTTTGAGTATGCAAAAGTAAAAGATGCTTCTGACATCAAAAGTGAGACCGTTCGGGAGTTCAGACTTTGGCTTAACAGACGTTCTACTGGAAACAATAGATCAACTGGAGAAACTTTGAAAAGAAGGACCCAAAATTATTATTTGATCGCTTTGAGAGCTTTTTTGAAGTTTTTGGCAAAAAAAGAGATAAGTTCTCTAGCAGCGGATCAGATAGAGTTGGCGAAAGTTCCAGAAAGATCTCTCGATCTTATTTCGAGAGAAGAGTTAAAAAGATTGATGAATGCTCCTAATTCTGATAAAGACCCAGAAAAAAAGGCTCGTGGTAAAGCTATTTTGGAATTATTGTTCTCAACAGGACTCCGAGTCTCGGAACTTTGTTCACTGAACAGGGATCTGGATCTAACTAGAGATGAGTTCTCTATCAGGGGAAAAGGAGGAAAAGTTCGTGTGGTCTTCTTGTCCGATGAAGCAAAAAGTCGTTTGAAAAGCTATCTAGGTTTGAGAAAAGATCTAGATGATGCTTTGTTTGTAAAGATAAGCAATGAAAAGGCTAAAACTGAAGAGGAGGGACTGACTCGTAGATCGATAGAAAGGATAGTTAAAGCCTATGCAATTCAAGCTGGTATCTCAAAAAAAGTTACTCCTCATATCATTAGGCACTGTTTTGCAACGGACCTTCTCCAGAATGGAGCTGATCTACGTTCAGTCCAAATGCTTTTAGGTCATGCAAATATTGCTACTACGCAGATATACACACATATCACAGACAAACACCTTCATGATATTCATAAAAAATTTCATAGCGGTAATCAATAATAAGATAAAAAAATACCCCGATCGTTAGATGGGGTTTTGGTCTAGCTCAATTTGAGCTTATTTTATATAGGTTTTCTTTGTATTGGTTTGCAAGTGATTCGTGTGACACCTCCTGTTTCTCCTTCTATCTCGGCCTCATAGCCAAGGGTTGCTACTGCTTCAATGAAATCTGGATCTTTAAGATCCTCTTTCATTTGATTTGCTTCGATACCACTGAGTTGTATCGGTGCTATCATCCTACCACTTACGTAACGGGAGATTATCCCGAGAGTAAGGTGGGTGTGAGGATTGAATTTGGCACTACCGTTTGTAGAAGCTGTAGCTATCATGACCTTTTATTCTGTTTCCGAGTTTTTGATACAGGGATCACTCGCCTATCATTTTAACGAGCAATCTTGAAGAGAGATACTACTCTTATTTATTAAAAAAGAAATAGTAAATAATATGCTAAACTTTTTGTATGAAAATCATTTCCTGGAATGTAAATGGAATTCGGGCAGTACATAGGAAGAACTTATTCGTCCCTTTTTTGGAAAAATATGATCCAGATATTTTGTGTCTACAGGAAACAAAGGCAGAAAGACACGAATCTACAATAAACCTTGAAAAATATAAGGAATTTTGGAATTCAGCTACAAAGAAAGGTTATAGCGGTACGGCAATTTTTTCTAAAATTGATCCGAAAGAAGTAGTCTTTGATTTTCCAGAAAGTATTTCAAAAAAATATAAACTGGCAGACGATAAATATGGAGATCCAGATAAGGAAGGAAGGATCATTTCGGCTGAGTTTGAAAAGTTCTATGTAGTCTCTGTTTACACTCCAAACTCTAAAGATGATCTTAGTCGCCTTGCCCTTAGACACAAAGTGTGGGATGTTGCTTTTCTTGAATATATGAAGATCCTAGAGAAAAAGAAACCAGTGATATTCGCAGGTGATCTGAATGTTGCATATACACCTGATGATCTTGCCAGACCGAAAGAAAATATTGGTAATAAAGGTTTCACAAATGAAGAAAGAGAAGGGATCCAAAAAATTATTGATGTAGGTTTTGTAGATACATTTAGGATCTTTACGAAAGGAAATGGTCATTACACGTGGTGGAGTCATTTTGCTAACGCAAGAGAAAGGAACGTTGGTTGGAGGATAGATTATTTCTTTGTTTCTAAACAAATAGAGGAAAAAGTGAAAAAAGCTGAAATATTAAGCAGTGTAATGGGTTCTGATCATTGTCCTATTCTTCTTGAGATCGACTTGTAGCAGATATCTTTCTGTCCTTTATAAAGGACAGAAAGATATCCACAGGGTGTCCTTTACATGTCCTTTAAAGAGTATAAGATTATTCTCAGTGGCGGAATTCAATCTATTTTTCCGCAATTGATCTTTCAAAGATTTGAAGCAAATTTTGTTTCGAAGCTATGAAGTGAATTCTCAACTTTATTAAATTTTTTTGGATTCAAACTTCTACATCTTCACACTCGATTTAGTCTTCAAACAAACTCCTAGAACCCATCTCAAAGATAATTTCAAAAAAAATTGTTTCTGAGATGGGTTCTAAAAAGCCGCCCTACAGGGCGGCTTTCATTTTTATATTTATTTTTTAATTATTCTACATGGTGTCTATCTCTTAATTTTTTTAATTCTTCTTCTTCTTCTCTTTCTTTTCTTTCTTTTGCCTTCTCTCCTAGATTTGTTAATTCTCTGTCGGTCAGTTTCGATAGTTCGGTAGATCTTTTTTCTAGATATGAAATTTCATTTTTTGAAGGATCGTCTAGTACTTCATCGAGTAATATATGTAAAATAAAGCCTATTTTTGGTCCTGGGTCTATCTTTGTTATCTTTATTATCTCTTCGCCTCCTACTTTTAATTGAGCTACAGAGACGGGATCACGGAGTGCTTCATCGATCATCGAATGATATTTTCTAAGTCTATAAGGGCTCTCTTTTGGCCTTCCTGTTCCTATTCTGTCGCAAGTACGGACATTCATTAATTCCCAGATCAAATCCGGTCCAACATTATGTACCATTCTTCTTACTGCAGAAAGAGTTATTTGTTCTGTGTCAGAAAAGAACATGTGCCATCTTACAAGTTTTGAAACAGTTTCTATTGTCTTCTTTGGAAACTTTAATCTTTCTAAGATCTTTTTTGCAATTCTTGATCCAACAACATCGTGCCCATAGAAGGTGTAATCTTTTTTTTCATCAGAAAATCTTCTTGTCGGTGGTTTTCCAATATCATGTAGTAATGCAGCAAGTCTGACTTCCAGTGAGAATTTTTTCTTTGAGGCATGTTCCAATGTCCTTAATAAATGTTCAAAGACATCATAAGAATGAGCTTGGTTCTGTGTCGCTCCAATTCCCTCTTCAAGTTCTGGAATAATGAAGTGAATTAAGCCTAATTTCTTACAAAGGAGGATCCCTTTCATTGGAGAATCCGATGAAATTATCCTTATAAATTCATCTCTGATCCTCTCTTGGGAAATATTTTTTAAGATGGACACATTTTCAACTATTGCTTTTTCTGTTTCTGGGTCTATCAGAAAACCAAGTTCTGTTGCAATTCTTACAGCTCTTAGGATGCGGAGACCGTCTTCATTGAATCTTTCGTTTGGATCTCCTACTGTTTTAATTATTCCCTTTTGTAGATCGATCTTTCCTCCAAAAAGATCAACTATTACAAACTCACCATCTTTCTTGCCAAGCGCTAAAGCATTAATTGTAAAGTCTCTTCTTTTCAGATCATCCTCTAGGTTCTTACTAAAAACTACTTCATCTGGATGTCTATTATTTGAATACTTCCCTTCTAATCTATATGGAGTTATTTCGATAACTTTAAGAGTTGGATCTTCTGCCTTTTCGAAAACTACTCCCACAGTCCCAAAATCATTTTCATAAAATGTTTTTGGGAAACTCTTGATTATCTCTTCTGGTACTGCGTTCGTAGTAAGGTCCCAATCTTTTGGAGTTCTCCCTAAAAATAGATCTCTGACGCATCCCCCTATTAAATAAGCCTCAAACCCATTTTTTTCCAATGTTTCAAGTGCTTCTGTTGCTTCTTTTGGAAGATCAAAAAAACTATTGTTTTTAGGAGTTTTTTCTTCAGTTTGTTTCACATAGGTATTTTATTACACTTTTTGATTTTTACCCATACTAGAGTAATATTCCACTATTAGCTCCCGTGGTGAAACGGATATCACAACAGTCTTCGGAACTGTTGTTGCAGGTTCGAGTCCTGCCGGGAGCACTAGAAAAATTCTTAGGTATTCTCATTGATCTTCTTTCTATTTTTAAATATATTTTTTTCTGGTAGAATGTCTCAGTAAATTTGCGGGTATGGTTTAGTGGTAGAATGCGTCCTTGCCAAGGACGAGACGGGAGTTCGATTCTCCCTACCCGCACAAGAAAAAGCGCCTTATAGGCGCTTTTTGTATATGTAGATAAAACAAGTTTATTCACTTTTGTAAAGAATCGAAAGATTGAGCTAGGTCTTTCAGCAGAAAAACCATAGGATTAGTTGAGAAATTTTAAAAGTAACGACCTTTAAAGTATTCATGGCTTCTCTATTTTTTGTCCTTTTGACCTTTAGATTTCCACAAAATAGCCTAAATAAGGCTAAAACTGTGGATAACTCTGTTAACATGTGTAAAAGACAAAGAAAAAGACATTGCTAAGTTGTGTCTTAAATATTATAATTATGTTGATAAATAAGGGTATTATCAAGAAATAGAACTAAAATGTTTCATAAGAAACATTTTAGTGGTTTTTAAGAGGAAAAAACCTATTATTCTCGAAATTACTTCTTTTTTCAAGTAAAATGTTGCACATGAAACAAGAATCTTCAAACTTACAAGTTGGAGTTAAGACCTTAATTTTTAATAAAGAGGGCAATATTTTGATAATAAAGAGAAATCCTAGTCTGTATAAGGAAGTAAACAATCTCTGGGATATTCCAGGGGGTAGGATCAATTCAGGATCTTCTTTGGAAGAGAATTTAAAAAGAGAGATATTTGAGGAGGTGGGTATTGTTTCTGCAAAGATCTTAGGTTTAATAAGTGCTCAGGATATAATCAAACCAAATAAACATGTTGTTAGACTGACATATGTTTCATGTGCAACAGGATCTATTGATCTGATCTTAAGTGAAGAACATACAGAATATCAATGGGTATCAATTGAAGACATACAAAATATAGTAGGTCTTGACCATTATGTGAGAGATATTATAACGGACAAAAACAAGCTGTCCTTTATCAAATACCTTATAAATAAAGGGTAAAATTCAAAAAGACGTGAATTTAAACAAGATCGGGAAATTAGGAGAAGATATTGTTGTTAGGTTTCTCAAAAGGAAAGGTTTTAAGGTTATAAACAGAAATTACCTTATAAAACAAGGAGAATTGGATATTGTAGCTATAAAGACGGGTATTTATCACTTTATTGAAGTTAAAGCGGTTTCACGTGAAATAGCTGATAATAGACCTATAAAAGGAAACCTTCTGGAACCAGAGGAGAACATGCATAGAAACAAGGTAATTAGATTGATCAACACAATTGAGGTATTTTCTAGGTTAAATGGGGTTTCACATGAAAAGACCTGTTTCGATATGTGTGCTGTTTATATAGATATAAACAATAAAAAGGCTTGTATACGGTTTTGGGAGGATTTACCTCTATCAGTTGAAAGATTCTAAATGCATTTGAAATATTGAAAAGGGATCTGGTCACGAATGATCTGTTTTGTCAGACGCGAACAGATTTTCTCGACCCTAGCTCGCTGGTTTTTCTGCTGAAAAACCTAGCTCCGCCCTTCAAATCCCTAAAAACAACTGCGTTGTTTTTCACTGCGTGTCGGAGTGCCGGGATTTGAACCCGGACCGAATGCTCCCAAAGCATTAATGCTACCGTTACACTACACTCCGTTGTAGAAAAAAAGTTTAACATAATACGTTTTAAATGCGAAATTTAAGCTTTAAGGTATAATCTAAATATGAATAAAAAAGATACATCTTGGCAAGAAGTTTCAGGCTGGTATGACGATCTTCTCCTTAAAGAAGATACTTATCAAGGGAAAGTTATATTGCCAAATCTTATAAGGATCCTTGATCCAAAAGCGGGGGAGAGTTTTTTGGATGTTGCTTGCGGGCAAGGGTTCTTTTCTCATGAAGTTGCAAAACTAGGTTCAAGGGTTGTTGGAGTTGATGTATCTAAAGATCTCATTAATATTGCAACAAAGAATAAAGTTGGTAATGAAAAATTTTTTATATCAAATGCAGAGCAGATCGCTTTAAATGAAAAATTTGAGAAAGCCTTTTCAGTGTTGGCTATTCAAAATATTAAGAATATAGACAAGGTTTTTTCTGGAGTGTTCAAAGTATTGAGATCAAATGGAAGTTTTGTGATGGTCTTGAATCATCCTTGTTTTAGAGTACCTAAATTTTCTGACTGGGGGTTTGATGAAGACAAAAAAATGCAGTATAGATCAGTCTACAAATATATGTCTGAAGTTAGCGTTGGTATTGAGATGAATCCAGGTCAAAAAGTTAAAAGTAAAAAGACCTTAAGTTTTCATAGGCCTTTGCAATATTATTTCAAGATGCTTGCGAAAGAAGGTTTTGCAGTAAAAAGACTAGAGGAATGGATATCACATAAGGAAAGTATGAAAGGACCTAAAAAAGAGGCAGAAGATAATGCCAGAAAAGAAATTCCTATTTTTATGATGATCGAAGCTGTTAAGATCGGGTAGAAGTATCTCATTGACTTTTGTGTCTTTTTATGCTAGAATCTTAACAAAATTAGATCATTGATATATTAGCCGGTACAAATATATGTTGATATATCAGCTTATATTTGTGCTGGCTATAAAGTCAGTTCAACTCAAATAAACAATCAAACAGGAGGTCACATGACCAAAATACTATTCGAACAACCTTCGCTGGCAGGTCAAGCTCCAGCAAATGTCAATTTCGTGCCTCAACCATTGGATAACCTCATCAAAGGGATCCTGATCACGGTTGGGCGCCCGAACGGCACTCAGTTGGAGATCCATCCGACTGGTTTCGTGATGGATCTGGCAATGAACCCGCGCGAACGCGAGTTCATGCTTACAGTTGAGATCGATCCTTCGGTAAAATGGGTCGAAGATAAGGAAGATGGACCCGTGGAACAAAAGATCCTCGGTCACATCGTGTTTATGATCGAAGATTCTGAGATTGCAGGTGTTTGCAAAAAACGCGACATCCGCAAACTCACTCCGAAGGTCGTGAATGGGAAACTTCGTTTTCGGGTCAATACAACTGTTCGTGGCGGGGGAGACAAATTCTTTACCAAGTCTCAGGAGAACTACATCATGGTGGCCTTGGTCACTGAAGATGGAGTTGTCCATGTATACGAGGTTGCTCTTCCTGTTCAAGACAATAAGTTGTGGTTGTACAAACAGAACGTGCGCAATCACAGCGCTTTCCGTGACGGCGACCACGCTCTGTATCCAGAATGCCTCTTTGGCAAAAGGAATCTCTGGTCCCAACTCTCAGAATGGGCGGCGAGCGTCGTACCGGCGCAGGTCATCCAAAAATTGCCAAACAAGGATGCTTGGCATGAAACTGAGATCGATTACGACCAGATCAAAGCTGGACAGCTTCTCATCCTGTGGTCGTCGATCCGGCGGCAACAGGCGGGAGGTATAACCAATGATGGAACAGAGGTTTCGGTCTCGTTCCATAAAGTCATTGACTACCCAGTTGGGAAAGGATTCAACTTTGCTTCTCAAGGAGAGATCGTCGATTATCGAGAGCTTCGGCGACCACAAGGTAACTCGAGTTACCTATTTGAGGCGGTGGGAGTTTCCCACTGAAAAACAAGTTGAACTGACTTCAAAACCCTGCGTTTTCCGAAAGGAGGCGTAGGGTTTTTTAGTGAATGAGCATTGACTAGAGTATTTTTTAATGATATAATTTACGAGGCATTGAGATATCTTTAAGCCTATATTGGCAATGTTGTTTTGGATCGATCTATCATCCGGATCAACTTAAGGTTCCAAAAGGAAAGAGAGAAATTCTCTGATCTCAAAAGCTACTGTACTATGAAAAATAAAGTAGATGAGCAAAATGCTCAAAACGGAGACGGAAAAAAAGGTGATCTGAAAGAACCTCGATTCCGTGTTGTCACGGGTTTTATTACCTCGATCAACATTGAACAGAGGGAGGTTGTCATGGAGACAAAAGACCATCAGGTCATTATCATGCCTATCGATCTTCCTCATCTCGGTCTGGAGATCGTGGGCGAGAAAGTTTTGTTGGCAAAACCTACGCTTCCTCGTAAAAAATTTGTTCAGGAAGAACAGATCGCGGTCTTGATCGAAGGGAACCGTCCAAAAGGATGGACAGAAGAGGCGAAAAGGCGAGAAGTGCTTGGATATGCACAATATCGTTATCGCATCAGTCATGAAGGTAATGCTGTCACCAACGGCTACCTTACGATCCTACAGTTGATCGAGAAGGTTGTGGCTGATGGAGTTGATTCCATCCCCGAAGATGCAATATGGGCTCGTATTGGAGGAAGACAAGGTGTCTCTCAATTTCCAGAAAGATGCGAACCTATCGACTTCAGTCTTTTTCTGGAAGTGAGTTCTCCGGAATTAAGGCTGCTTGAAGGTGAATTAGCTGGAGTGTTTGCTTCGGCTCAAAGATCGTAGCAATAAAATTCCTTGCGCACAGGAAAACAAAAAGTGCGCATTTTTATAATATAATCAAGATATGAATTTAGTATTTAAAAAAGAAAAAGGTGTGGTCATTCTTGAAGTACCAAGAAGTGATTTTTCTGTACCTAAAGAAATTTCGCATTTTGCTGAGGTAAGAGGTTTTAAAGAAATAGAAAATACGCATATAACTATTTTAGGAAATTCTTTAGGGAAAGACCTTGTTAGATCTTTGGAAAAATATTCTGAGACGGAAAGGAAAGATATTTTTGATCAGATAGAAAAAAAGGTCAAAGATTTTAAATGGAAGATCAATCAAAAACAAAAATTCTTTTGGTTGAAGAAGGATCTTAATTTTATTAATGCAGAAGGTGAACAGTCGACTGATCACAAAGAAAGTTTGATCGTTTTGCTAGATATAGAAGGATTGGATGAGCTTCTTAAAGATATCTCTCTTGTAGCAAATTTAAAGATAGAAGGATCTTTTCCTCATGTCACTCTATTTGTAAAAAATAGTAGTGATGGTAAGGGAATTGGTTTTGAGTCTGAAGGATCTTTTAATGAGATGTGGCATCGAGAACTTTTGGATCGATCTAAAAAGGTCTCAACAATAATAATTCCAACAAGAATTCAAAATGATACTTTAGCTTCTATCTTCCTGTTAAAGAATTTTGGAGAAGCTTTGTTCCCAAATATTGATAGATCCGAGATAAAAATAGTCTCTCAGGTAAGTGAAAGTGCAGAAGTTCTTCTAAGTAAAGGAACTTTACTCATTGATATTGGTGGGGGAATATTTGATCATCATCGTGTCACAGATAAAAAAGTCACAACAACAGGTATTATTGCTGATTATCTAGGAATTGAAGATAATCCAGCTTTTGATATGTGGTTTGCTTTGGTGGAGAGATGTGAATTTTTTGGTAAAGGGATCATCTCTTCTGATCCTATTGATAAGGCTTTTGGTCTACCTGGGCTTTTGGTCAACTTAAATAATCTATACAACAATGAACCAAATACTGTCTATAAGATTCTTGAGCCGATCATAAATGCTCATGTTGAAGAACAAAAAAAACGTACAGTTGATATTCCAAAGATATTTCAAGAAAAGATAGATAAAGGTGAAGTTATTCTTTTTTCAGTCAAACAACATGGAAGGAAAGTAAAAATTGCGATGTTGGAATCTGATGATTCAACTATGTCTGGATATTTGAGATCAAGAAACGGAGGAAATTATCAAGTGGTCGTCCTTCATCTTTCAAGTGGACATGTGAATATAATCACAAAAGGAGTTGCAAAGGTTGATCTAACTGCGTTGGCTGCGATCTTAAGAAAAAGCGAAGCTTTGATCTCGGGGAAGGAAATTACAAATGATGTAAAAGTACTTTCACAACATGGAAGAATGAGTGAAGTTCCTGAATGGTATTATGATCCTGCCACAAATTCCATTCAAAATGGAGGTATTAATCCAACTGGTGTAAAACCTACAAAAATTTCCTGGGTAGATATGAAACGTATTGTTGAGGCAGGACTTTCTGGCCAGATCTAGCTTTTAAAGATATGTCTTTAAGATTTAAAAAAACTATCGAAGATTTTATTTGTGGACATTGTGGAAACAATGTAAAAGGAAATGGTTTCACAAATCATTGTCCTAAATGTCTTTGGAGCAAGCATGTTGATGTTTTTCCTGGAGATAGAGCCGAAACTTGCGAAGGAATGATGGAACCTATTGATGTTGATAAGAAAGGTAGGGGTTACCTGCTAGTACAAAGATGTGTTATTTGCGGGAAAGAATCACGGATAAAGGTTTCACAAGAAGATAGTTTTGAGGAAGTGATCAAGATCGTTGATAAAAGACAAAAGGAGAACTGATGTCCTTTATTGTTGTCCATCTATCAATATCTTTGATAAAGCAGGAGCAGAATTCTTTATAAAATTTTGTGATTCTGTATTTGCATTTGAAATTATATTTTCAAAGCTTTTGCCTGTGTCCTTTAGAATATCGTTTTTTATATAGTTGATACCGATTATCCGTTCTGATGGAAGTTCTCCTGGGGTGTTATCTATTTCTGCATCCATTATTCCGAATAAATTACCTTGAGTATCAAAAGCCCCCCCACCTGAACTTCCTATTTGGGCAAGTCTTGTTGATAGACTATCAAAAAGAGCACTTGGTTCATTGTTCAGATCAAAAATATTTAATATGGATGAATCACTTGTTAATAGATAAAGTGCAGAGGAGACCACTGATTTATCAAAAACAGGGTAGCCAGAAAGAATGATATCTTGTCCTTTGGTTGGTAGGTTTGTAATGATCGGAGAACTCCATTCAGATGGAAATTCGCTAGTCTTAAGATTTGGATTTGATATTCCTCTTTTAATTAAAGCGTAATCTTTTTCTCCAGTTCCTGTTAGTTCAATATTCAGTGAATAAGCATTCTTATGTGAGTAGACCCAACTTGAGGGAACGTAAACAGATCTTGCTTCATAGATCTTTTTTACAGGATTGCCTTCTCTTATATAGCAAGAAACTGTTCCAGTGGGTTCTGTGTCTGAAAGCATTACATAAATAGCAACGTGTGCATTTGTGAGATATACACCAGATGGATCAACTTCAACAGCACTTCCTGTTATCGTTTCAATATAAGATCCTCTTCTTGCTTGGCAATAAATATTTACAACAGAAGAGGATATCTTTTCATTGACAGGGGCTGACGAAGACAAAAAGTTTCCTGAAGAATTGGTCTGGTTGTTTTGAATGATCGTTGTAGAAGTTGAAAGTATAGTTGTACTTGTCGCAATAACTGATCTAGTTTGGATGTTTATCGGAGTTGTTGTGCTTGATTGTATGGGTTGGATTTTCTTTGGTGAGATAGTGCTTGAGGTGGTGGTACTTTGATCTTTTTTTATCTGTATAAGGGAGCTTGTTGAAACTTTTGTTGGAATTTCTGTATTTGTTGTTGTACTCAATTGTCCGTTCGTTGGAGTAGAAATATCTTCTTGGATGATAGATCTGATCGGAGAGGGAAGTAAATAAGAATAATCATTTGGGGAATATCCCAAGAATGACATTACATAAATAATTCCTATTGTTATAAATTTTGCTAGCACGTTGCTTATTATAGCAATCCATATGCTATATAGGCAGGCAGGTTGTAAGATGTCACTCTATTTGATATATTCTTAACACCTTGATGAGTGATCGCGGGATTAGTTTATTGGTAAAACATCAGTTTTCCAAACTGAGGTGGGGAGTTCGATTCTCCCATCCCGCACACAAATAAATACAAAAATAGACTGGAATTTTCCAGTCTATTTTTGTATTTGTAAGGGTATAAGAAAGGCTAAGAGTTGAGAAAAATGGAGAATCCATTTTTCATGTTCTAAATATTTAATTTGATCGTGCTATTTTTTTCTCCTTTTTTCAACTAAAAAATTGTGTTAAAATCATAAGCATGAGCGAAAGATTTCCACAAAATGATATAGAAGGATCAGAAG
>CAZKTY010000006.1:23989-27023 GCA_964555825.1 uncultured Candidatus Saccharibacteria bacterium | reverse complement strand
GATCCCAAGTTTATGAAGATCATTAATAGCAAGTTTAGACTCTGTTTTGACTTCGTCAGAGACCATAACAAATCCGAGTACTTTTTGTTTGGAAGCAATTATGACAGGGGTTTTTCCTTGTTCAGTGAATTTGTTTATCTGAGAATGATCAAAATCTATACCTAGATCATTTATCAATTTTGCATTGCCAACAAAATATTCAACATTATTTACAGCTGCTTTGATCCCCTTTCCTTCGATATTTTCAAAATTCGATACCTCCTCTATTTTTAGATCTTTGATCTCTGCATAATTTACGATCGCATGAGCTATTGGGTGTTCGGACTTTTTTTCTAGAGATGCAATTATTGATATCAATTCATCATCTTTAAGATCTGAAAGATTCTGAATATCTACAAGGGTTGGCTTACCGATCGTGATAGTTCCAGTCTTGTCTACAATGACAGTGTCCACGTTATGAAGTTTTTCAAGAGTGGCTGCATCCTTTATCAATATTCCTTCTTTAGCACCTTTTCCAACTCCAACGATTATTGCAGTTGGAGTTGCAAGACCAAGTGCACAAGGACAAGCAATAACTAAGACCCCGACAAATGAGACCAATCCATATGAAAGAGCCTGCGAAAATCCAAGTGTTCCTGCACCAAAAAATAACCATGCCCCTAAAGTTATGAATGCGATGACAAGAACAATAGGAACAAACACTGAAGAGATCTTATCTGCAAGAGCTTGAATAGGTGCCTTGCTCCCTTGAGCTTCCTCTACCATCCTTATGATCTGAGCAAGAAGTGTTTCAGAACCAACTTTAGTTGCCTTGAACGTAAATGATCCATTCGTATTGATCGTTCCAGAAACTACACTGTCACCAATTTCTTTAGAAACTGGCATAGGTTCACCAGTGACCATGGATTCATCAACAAAAGATGAACCTTCTGAAATAACTCCATCAACAGGGATCTTTGACCCTGGCTTAACAATGATCAAGTCTCCATGTTTGACCTCATTTATT
This sequence comes from uncultured Candidatus Saccharibacteria bacterium, assembly GCA_964555825.1. Taxonomy (GTDB): domain Bacteria; phylum Patescibacteriota; class Minisyncoccia; order Phycocordibacterales; family CAIRYW01; genus CAIRYW01. The sequence goes on along the minus strand of CAZKTY010000006.1, from coordinate 26,017 downwards.
GGGATCTCAATTTCCTTTCCGTCTCTAATTATCAAAGCTGTCTTAGCTTGAAGATTTAAAAGTTTTTCGATAGCATCGCCTGTTTTTATTTTTGATCTAGCCTCAAGATATTTTCCAAAAGCAATAAATGTAATGACAACAATTGTTACATCATAATAGGTGTGATCAACATTTATATATGACTTAAGAACATCAGCAAATGCACTTATAGCAAAACTATATACATAAGCAGCAACTGTACCTATCCCGATCAAAGTATCCATATTTGCCTTGCCATAGCGAAGAAAACGATAAAAACCAAGAAGATAAGGCTTGCCAACTACGAAAAGAGCATAGGTTGCCATTAGAGGCATTAGATAATTAAAAAATTCTTTGACAACAGAACCCATCTCTGGAACAGCATTGGACTGGGCAAAAATATCCCAACCCATGACAAATATACTAATGATCGCCATAGGAACAACAGAAATGACCTTTGTTCTCATATCCTTGATCTCTGCGAGCTTTTCTTTCTTTGATTGATTGAGTCCAAGATGTTCTACATGTTCGCTTGCACTCATTCCCATTGCCTCAGCAGTCATGTTCATCTCTTCTTTCTCAGGTATATGTAATGAATAACCAAATTTTTCTATTTTTTCTGAAAGAGCTTGCGGGTTTGTTTTTGATTCATCAAAAGTTATCTTTGCAGTTTCTGTACCATAATTTGTTTCAGCAGAATGTACTCCTTCGGTTTTCTTGAAAGCCTTTTCGATAATACTTGCACAAGAAGCACAATGCATTCCTTTCACTTTATATGTTTGGGTTTTCATTTTTATTTACGTTTTAAACGATAAACTTTAAGGATCTCATCGACAGCAACGTTTTCCTTTCCTTTTTTTATTTGATGAACAACACAAGTTCCTAAATGGCTTTCCATCAAAGAATCTTCAACCGAAGACAAAGCTTGTTTAACTGCGGAGGTCTGAGTAATTATATCAATACAATACTCATTATTTGCAAGCATATCCTGCAAGCCTCTGACCTGACCTTCAATGATCTTTAGACGACGAATAAGTTTTTGTTTTGTTGGATTCATAGTTTACTATTATACCCCCTAGGGGTATAGATGCAACTTTTTTATAAAAATCTAGACTTAAGAATATCTTTAGAGTAATATCCAGCAAGACAAAACCTGAGAAAGGAAACCAAAATGAGAAGAATAAAATTCGGAATGAAGATCCTTTGGATGAGAATCTCTCATCCGTTCAGAAGAACCTTCACAGCAAATGTTTGTAAACACAAAACAAAAATAACAGGCATCTGTACATCGTTCGGTGAAATTTACACGATGACAATGCCTCCTGCCAAAAACAAAGTCCCAGATTATTGTCTTGATTGCATCGGTAAAATGGCGATCAGATGCGCTTGGTGCGGAAAACCAATACTTATTGGAGACCCTGTTACTCTTTATACCCCAGAAGAGGGTGCGGAAATTCCAAAATACGCTGTGAGGTACAGCGGAGATCCAAGATGTTTGGTAGGGTGTTTACGTTTTGATTGTGCAGACACAGGAGCAGATCGCTCAGGATTCTGGGTGCCTCCTGGGTTGGTTAAAAAAGTTCCTTCGGTGATCGAAATGCTTATGGCATCCCAAGGTCCTTCAAAAGTGCTTATAATCAATAACCTTAGAGATCCAAACGATCACGGAACATTTGTTTGACGAAAGTATATCTCACCCCTTATTTTTATAGGGGTATTTTTATAAAAAGTTTTGATCTTTATTTAAGATGGAATGATGCTTTAATTGTCACCATAACATCTTTTTGAATACTTGAAGTATCATAACTACCGTAATCAGAAACATCTACTGAATTTGGAGTAAGTACTTGCACAACACCTCCTGTGGCATTTTGAATGTTACCAACACGTCTGCCTGTGCCTTCGGCTATTTTTTCAGCCCTAGCCTTAGCATCCTGGACAGCTTGTGTTAAGAGAGAAACTCTAAGATCTGGTAATTTAGAGTAGTAATATTCTAATGATTGAACAGAA
>CAZKTY010000006.1:14242-23979 GCA_964555825.1 uncultured Candidatus Saccharibacteria bacterium | reverse complement strand
AGGAATTTTTTTAGAAATATCTGTGAGTTTATTTATATCATTTGACTGAAGAGTAACTGTTTGATTTAGTTGATATTTGGTAATACCAGTATTATTTTGATCATACGACTGGTTCATAGATACAGGACTTTCAATAATATCTTCTTTGGCTACACCTTCTTTTTTCAAGAAATCTTCAGTCAAATTAAGATCATGTGCAACATCGCTATAACCAGCAGACAGATTGTCACTAGAGACAATGTGCAATAGAGAGATAACTAATTTAGCTTGATCCGAGGTGACCTGAGTCTTTGCCGAACCTGTCACCGATAAAATATCTCGATTGACAGATGATTGTGCAGAATAATAAAAACCTCCAAATATAGTTGCGCTGATAACTAGCGCTCCACTAATAATGAGAACAAGAGATAATTTTGATTCTTTCATGAATTATTATAATTAATATATTGTGTCCTACAGACCAAAATTCTATATCTTAATAAAAATAGAAGCAAACCTTACTTACTGATATCTTATCTCGCTAACCATTCTTTTTCCTGCCTAACTAAAAGTTCTGTTTTTTTATCTTTTTCTTCCATTATCTTTTCAACAGTTCTTTCCATTCTCATTCCTTGTGATCCTTTTACATAGACAATATCGTGCGAGCCTATCAATCTGCTTGCGGTCTCACCTGCTTGTTTGGCATCATCAACAAAAAATACATTATCTTTTGAAACTCCAGCAACTTGAGCTGCATTAGCAAATTCTCTTGCCCTTATTCCAACACCAATTACAATATCAGCAACTTTTCCTGCTATCTCTCCTATCCTTCTATGCTCATCGGAGGAGTGTTTTCCAAGCTCCAACATATCTCCCAAAATAACTATCTTTTTACCTGTTGTTTTTATCTCTCCTAGAATATTTAGACCTTCTTCTACTGCTGTAGGAGAAGAATTATATGAATCATCAATAACAGTTGAACCTTTTATACCTTTAAGGATCTTTACTCTTCCTTTTGGAGCTTTATGACTTAAGAAAGAATTTGAAACCTCTAAAAGATTTAGTCCCTTTGCAAAAGCAATAGCGAAAGAAGCAGCTATCGGATATATCTGTTGAATTCCAAGAGAACCTTTGAGGACCACAGGAAAACTATTTCCCATTACGTCTATTTTGGCACTCATCCCTATTGGATATCCTGATTCATCATAATTAATTACTGGGTAAGAAACAGAAATATCCGCCTTATTTTTGATCCCGAATGTAATTGTCTTTGCATTTGTTAAATGTCTCATATCTTTAACATCATCATCATCAACATTCAGTATTGCAAAACCATCAGGTTTCAAACCTTTAATGATCTCTCCTTTTTCTTTAACAACTTCGCCAGCAGAAGAATAGAATTCAACATGGACTGGCACAGAACCAACTCTAGTGACAACTGAAATATCTGGGTGGATCCATTTCATTAATCTTTTGATCTCACCTGGTCTGTCTGCCCCTATTTCAAGGACCAACCATTGAGGATATTTTTCATTTTTTATCAAAACCCAGGCTCCTCTAAAAACATTCTGGATCCACCTCCAATAATTATTCCAAGGATTCTCAAGTCCAAGAATGGTCAGAGGAATACCAATATCACTGTTATAACTCTTGGCACTTTTCCTAACATGAAAAAAAGGAGAGATGGCTGTAAAAATAGCGTCTTTTGTAGAGGTCTTTCCCACACTTCCTGTGACAGCAATGACCTTTGGTTTATATCTCTTTAAGGCTAATTTTGCTTCTGCTGTAATAACCCAGACAATGATCTTTTTTAAAGAATTTTTCATTTTTTTATTTTTACCTATCCGGTGGAATTGAATAATAATTGATCAAGAACTTGCTTAGATCTAAGAAAGGTTGAGCAAGGGTCGAAGCCGCATATCCAGCACCCTTCGGATAAACAGTATACATCAGCACTAAAAATCTTGGATTATAGGCAGGAAAATACCCGAAGAACGAGTGCAAATATCTATCTGGATAATACCCTCCTCCAGGAGCAGCCATCTGCGCAGTACCTGTTTTTGCAGCAATTGAGTAGTGAGGATTCTTAGCTTTACCATTTTGAAGTGCATTATCCACAATATTGACCAACATATCCGTTGTCTGTTTAGAAGCGCTTTCGGATATCACACGAGTTTGTTTATATCCTGCTGATGGATCATAAGCTATCCCTTCAGTCGGATCGATCTCTTTGACAACATGCGGCTGAATAAGCATTCCTCCGTTAGCAATAACCGATAGAGCTCTCGCTGTTGCAACTGGAGTCAGTGCAATTCCTTGTCCAAAAGACGCTGTCGCATACTCAATGGTTCTTGGACTTTTTAGGTTAGAGACCAGATCATCTGCTTCACTTGGAAGATCTATACCTGTTTTTTCTTCCAGACCAAATTTAGTGAAATAATCTGTAAATCTTTTTGTACCAAGTTTTGACATGACAAAAGAGGCTCCAGTGTTCAAGGATTCACTTAAAACTCTTTGCATATTTATCACCCCTCTTCCTTTCTTATCAAAGTTATAGACTGTCTTACCATCATATGTTACGGAACCTTTATCGTCATATGTTGTACTTGCTGTGACAACACCAGCGTCTATACCAGAAGCCATCGTGACAGCTTTTATGATCGATCCCATCTCTCTTACTCGCTGTACTAAAGGATTTGTAAATACTGAGACAGATTTTTCAGCTGAAAAATTATTTGGATCAAAGTTTGGAAAGCTTGCCATTGCAAGTATCTCTCCTGTTTTAGGATCAATGATAATTCCTGAAGTTTCATCTGAATGCCACTGATCCTGTACTTTCTTTAATGTATTCTCAAATGCCGATTGAACATTAGGTTCAATTGTTGTGACAATATCACCTTCAGAATTATTGTCCGTTGTGATCCCCGATTTTATATTTGAGAATATCTCAACAAAAAAATTAGCGTAAAGATTTTCTGAGGTTCTCTCAAGAACAGGATCATATTGTGATTCCAATCCATACCTTCCAGACAATGTATTGCCTTTGTAGGCCACAAAACCCAACACATGAGCAGCTTCCGTTCCTCCAGGGTAGAATCTAGTATTCTGATCCGCAAGGATAACTCCAGTTATATTTAATGCTTTTATCTTGTCTCCAACGTCAGTTGGTATCAATTTTGAGATCTCTTCATATGAATCATTGGGTTTAGATGCATGAGCCAAAAAATCTGTTTTGTCTATCGGTAATATAGAATTTATCTTGTTGTAAGCATCAACTTTATCTACAAGAAGCTTTGGATTAATAGCCAAAGTATAGACAGATTTTACAGTTGCAGCTGATATTCTATTGTTATCCTTATCAATGAAATAGATCGAGCCTCTATCAAAGAAACCTCCTTGTTTTTGATATTGTTTAGAAGCGATCTGAACATATTCATTATGTTTGAACACTTGAAGAACATAGAGTCTTCCAATAAAAATCACTGCAGCAAATATGATAAAAATTGATATTAGTCTTATCGGAGTTACTCCTTTTTTCATCCTTTGTATTTAATTTCTAAACGAAAGAAGGGTAGGTGTCCTAACGACTATAGTATCCTTGGCTTCAACGAATCCCTTAGCAGTTGCTAACTCAGGTGTGATAGAAGATTCCAAAGCTATGTAATTTGATTCAGTTGTTGTGATATTTGAAAGAAGTTTTTGTATTGATGCCTCAGTATTCTTTCTAGAAACAGTATGAGACACAGTTCTAAATACTAAAGAAACATATAAAGCTATCAGACAAACAGAAAAAACAACTAATATCCAAAAAGTTTTTTTGTATTTATATTGTGATGGTAAGCTTGTCATGTTTTTTTAATTAATTTTTATTTAAATTTTCTCTGCTATTCTCAATTTTGCACTTCGTGACCTTGGATTTTCTTTCAGCTCTTCGTCACTTGGTGTTATCGGTTTTTTTGTTATGATCGAAAGTTTCTTTTCTAAGGCCTTTTCTTTCATGAATCTCTTGACGGTACCATCAGACAAACTTTCAAAACTTATAACTGATATCCTCCCCCCTTTTGATAACCTATCTACTGCTTTCTCAAGACCTTCTTTCAGTGATTCGATCTCATCATTGACCACAACCCTGATCGCTTGGAATGTCTTTGTTGCCGGATGGATCTTCATTTTCCTGAACTTTGCAGGGACCACGTTGTAAATAATTTCTGCCAATTCTTTTGAATCTTTTATTGGAGCTTTTCTTCTTGCTTCGACGATCGCTCTAGCAATACGTCCTGCAATATTCTCCCCTCCATAAAATCTTATGATCGCTTCAAGATTCTCTTGCTCAAAATTATTCACAACATCGTAAGCGGTCAGGTCTTTTTCAGTAGGATCCGACTTGAAGGTCATTAGAAGTGGTTCTGCTTTTTTGAAAGAAAAACCTCTTCCTGAATCCTCCAACTGATCAGAACTAAGACCTAGATCAAACAAGGCTCCATCAATTTCTTTGATCTTCAACTTTTCCAGAGCTTTATCTAAATTCCTGAAATTGTCATTGACTCCGTAGAAATTGACCCCTGTTTTCTTGACCTCACTCTCCCCTTTCTTCAAAGCTTCTTTATCTGCATCCATTCCGATTATGGTTCCTTTTTTCTCTATAAGCTTTGCAAGAAGTTTCGAGTGACCTCCTTCGTTCAGAGTGCCATCTATATAGACACCTCCAATACGAGGATTCAAACCTTCAACTGTTTCATGTAAAAGAACTGTCTTGTGAATTCCCATCTTCCTTTCCTAGAATGCTCCCGCTTCTGAGAGTTTTTCTGCTAAGCTGTCTGCTTTGGATACTGCTTTCTTTTTGTATTCCTCCCATCTATTTTCATTCCAGATCTCTAGGCGCTTGTGAACTCCAATGACGGTAGCTTGAGATTTAAGATCCGCATATTTTTTCAAATATTCAGGAACCAATATTCTTCCCAAACTATCAATATCGATCTCAACTGCTCCTCCAAACATAAATCTGTTAAATTCTCGAGTATCACTTTTCAACATTCCAAGACGAGAAATTTCTTCAGCGATCCTATTCCATTCAGAAATCTCATAGATGAAAAGACACTGCTCAAGTCCGTATGTTGCTACCACTTTCTTGCCAAGTTCCTTTCGAAATTTGGATGGTAATGACATTCGGTTTTTTTCGTCTATTGAATGTTTATATTCTCCAATTAACATATTTATTTATTTTTACCACCTTTTACCACTTGAGTACCATTCTATACCACTTATACTATATTAGCCAACAAAGTTTTCCACACTCTTAAAATTATTCTTGATCTATATAGATATAATTTTCAATAAGGAATTATCCAGTGATCTTATTGTTTGACTAAGAAAGAACAAATGCTAATATCGCTGCGTGAGCACATTAATATTGCCGGCTAGGATAAAACGTTTTATTGATCCCAAGACAGGTTCTTGTCTTGTGGAAATGACTGATGATAATTCTCAAATAGATCTGGATGTTTTCGTCAAAACATTCCTGACAATGGATGAGAAAGACATCAGGATCGGTCTTTGCAATAACGAATGGGTCTATTGCGAAATATCAAACGGTGAGGGAGAAATGAGAGCTCTCAGCTGGGAAGAAATGGAAAAGATCAACGAAGTCTATGGCTTTGCGATCCCTCTTTCATAGGTCTCAAACAATTAATTTGTTCTGAGACTATTTTTTTATATTAAAAATGCGCGCATTATTTATAATGCGCGCTGACCTAAAAAGAACTATCTTTTTACCTTGAAACAAACTGACATATAGCCAGGAACAACTTCTATCTGGTCTGGTCTAACTCCCCAAAAATTTTCTTGGATGATCTTGCACATTTCTGCAAGACTTTTTGGTCTAGAGACATACCAAATAGTTAAAGGCTCGTACTCAACAAAACTTTCAGGTCTTGGCTGAGGTTCTTTAGGAATTATGTCGAGAGTTCCATCTATCTGAAGAACTTGATCGATCTCCTCTCTTTTTAGAAGCGGAAATTCCTTTCCAACTATCTCCCATAATTCTTCCTCAACTTTTGGAATCAATGAAGGATAGAAGGTCAATCTTTCAATTAACTCCACACCTTCGATTACTTTAATTTTTCTTGCGTGTTTTTGTGGTTTTGGATCCATAAAAAGTCCTTACTATTTTGTTCCGATTTCGCTCGCGCGATGCAAGTGGAATACCACTTGCATCGCCAAATTGTTAATCGGAATAACAAAAAACGAGCGATCTCAGTCGCTCGTTTTTGGTATCGTTTGGAGTTTTTTAACAATAACAAAGAGGAACGACCGAATGGTCTATTTTCTTGGTCTTCTTGGTCATTGTTAGAAAAATGTAATTCATGTTTATTCGTTTTATACAGAGATCTATTTTTGTTCAGGTTCTTCCTTTGGTCTTATCAAAGGAAACATTGCAACTTCTCTTATAGGCTTATCTGCAAGGAAAGAAAAAAGTCTTTCTCCGAAACCAAAACCACATGTTGGAGGCATTCCATATTCAAGCATTTCGACAAATTCAAAATCAGCCATCATTGCTTCTTCATCTCCACGGTCTATCATCTTTTGTTGTTCCTCAAAACGCTTTCTTTGTTCGACAGGATCATTAAGTTCAGAATACCCATTTCCAACTTCACTTCCTGCAAGAATTATCTGAAATCTTTGGACAGTATCTACTCTATCCAAATTTGATTTTGCTAAAGGAGCGATCAATTTTGGATGATTGATAAGAAACGCAGGACCTGAGATATTTCTTCTGCAGTACTTCCATAGACTATCTGTAAGTCTTTCACGATTTTCTCCTTCGTACTTTACTTTAAGCTCATTCAATTTCTCTTTTATTTCTTTGTCTGTGGCTTTGTCTATATCGATCTTTGTTTGTCTGATTATTTCTTCTCTGTAATCAACTTCTTTCCATTCATCTGCTAAATTAAAGGTATGACCACGAGTAGTGAATTCTGTCGTGCCAAAGACCTTATTTGCAATGTCTCGATACATCTCTTTGACCAAGACCATTCCTTCTTTGAAACTTGCATACGCTAAATAGAACTCCATGTTGGTGAACTCTTGAAGATGTTCAGGACTTGATCCTTCATTTCTATAAATTCTGCCTATTTCAAATGTCTTTGGAAAACCTGCAGCCATAAGTCTTTTTTGCCAAAGCTCTCCCACAGAAATACGCAAATAAACATCAATATCATAATCATTATGATGAGTCTCAAAAGGTCTTGCCTCTGCACCCCCTGTTGTGAGTTCGAGAGTTGGAGTTTCTACTTCCATAAATCCTTTTGATTTTAAGAATTCTCTTGTTGTATCCCAGAACTTCGCTTTCTTTTCTAAAAGTCCTCTTAGCTCATGATCAAATAATATATCTAAATATCTCTTGCGAAGCTTCTCCTCTGGATCTTGTAATCCCTGCCATTTCTCAGGCAAAGGCAGTAAAGATTTTGAAAGGATATTCCATGAAGAGACCTTAAGGGTTTTCTCCCCTCTTTTTGTTATAAAAACATTTCCTGTAATTTCAACAAAATCTCCGATGTCGATCACTTCATTCCAAAAATCAAAATAATCCCCAGACATTTCATCTTTTTTTAGAAGAGCTTGAAACTTGCTTGTCCCATCAAAAATATCAGAAAAAATTATTGCTCCTTGTCCACGAAGAGACATTACTCTTCCTGCAATCGTAATTTGGGTCTCTTTTTTTTCGAGATCCTCAAAATCAGAAATAACCTCGCTTATATAGTGAGTCTTGTGTGATTCCGCTGGATAAGGGTCAATCCCCTTTGATCTTATCTTTTCCAGTTTTTCAAGTCTTATTTTTCTTATATCTTCTAGAGCCATAGCAACATAATACTAAAATGACAGCTAAAAACAAAGGCAGAATAAAAGCCGAACCGATATTAATCGGTTCGGCTTTTATTTAAGATTATTTTATATCCTCAACTTTATAGGAAACTTTTCCTCCAGGAGTAGAAAATTCAAATGTTTCTCCTTTTCCTTTTCCGATCAAAGCTCTTCCAAGAGGAGACTCAATAGATATCTTTCCTAATGTGATATTTGCTTCTTCAGAACCTACAATGTGATAGGTCTTCTCTGAATTATCTGAAAGTTTTTTCAAGACGATCTTTGCTCCGATACCAATATTTCCCCCGTGGTGTTCTGGTAGCACTTCTGCATGAGAAAGTATCAACTCTAGTTTTTCAACTCTTTCTTCAACCTCAGACTGCTGTTCGCGAGCCTCTTGATATTCAGCATTTTCTGATAGATCACCCATGGATTTTGCATACTCCAAGTTATCAGCGATCTCTCTTCGCTTTGTTTTCTTCAAGTAATCAAGTTCTTTTTGAAGTTCTAAATATTTTTCTTTTGTTAAATATTCTTTTTTTTCGGACATTATATTTAAGATTAGTCTAAAAAATGCGCCCCTTTAGCGCGCCCAAATGATACAGGTTTGGAACCACAAAGTCAACAAAAAAACGTATCTATAATTGACTTTATTCACAAATTTAAAAGATCTTTTTTTGGTGCTCTAGGAACCTATTAGAGCTAATCTTTTAGGGCAGTAACAGGATTAGTTATGTATTGAGGAGCATTTGTAGCTATCCAGCTTATAGCCCCACTCATAGCCCTCATAGCACTGACTTGGTAGGATGTTGGACCTCTCTCAAGAACAAGAGCAAAAGTGTATCTTGGATTATCATAAGGAAAAAATCCTTCTACCCATGAATGAACAAGTTCGTTATTCATTCCTACTTGAGCCGTTCCTGTTTTTGCTGCAACTTTGACTGTTGGAACATTTAGAGCAATAGCTGTTCCGTTTGTTACAGCTAATCTCATTCCAGCTTTCACAACTTCATAATCAGCTTTAGGAATATCAGGAAGATTCGTTCTCATCCCTGTCTCACCTTTAAGGATCACAGGTTCGGATATAAAACCTTCGTTCGCTATACCTGTCATAGCTCTTGCAAGCTGGAGAGGTGTGACCTGTGTTCCATATTGACCAATAGCTGTGTGATAAGTGTCACCCAAGAGCCAATCTTCCCCATTGAAATTTTTTTTCTTCCAATCTGGAGTTGGAATGTTGCCATTTGGACCTTTGAAAAAATCTGAAGTCGGAGCCCCAAAAAGAAAATCATTCAAATAGGTATCTATTCTAGAAATACCAAGTCCAGTTTGATCCTTAAAACCTCCTCCTAATTCATAAAAATAAACATCAGAAGAGACTGCAAGAGCCTCTTCCATATTTGTCCATCCATTGACCTTCCAGTCTTTAAAAACATTAGGCTTTGATGGATTGTATGGATTTGGAACAGTAAGAGATCCTGTACTTAATATCTTTTTTGATGGATCAATTATCTTTTCATTCAATGCTGCGAGAGCTAAGAATGGTTTTATGGTAGATCCTGGAGCAAAAAGTCCATAGACAACTCTATCAAGAGAAGGTTTGCTTGAACTGTTGAAATAAGAACTTATAAGTGCAGAGTCAGTTCCATCTGTCATGACCTGAGAATCATATTCAGGATAAGAAGCACTTGCTAAGATCTCACCTGTCTTAGCATCCATTATCACCCCAGCACCTCCAAGAAAACCAGAAGTTGAGGCTGCATTTTTTATCGATGCATAGAGAGCTTTTTGAATTCCAGAATCGATCGATAAAGAAACGGAACCTCCTTGTTCTGGTTGATTAAGAACACTTTGCGAAATGATCCCACCAGAAGCATCAACTTCAGTTAGTTTGACAC
>CAZKTY010000006.1:0-14232 GCA_964555825.1 uncultured Candidatus Saccharibacteria bacterium | reverse complement strand
GACACCATTCTTTCCTGTCAAAATATCATTAAAATATTTTTCAACTCCATCTTGTCCTGTTGTCTCACTTTCATAGAAGAATCCTGACGAATCTTTTTTGGGATATTTAACAAAGCCGAGTAAAAGAGAGAGACCTTCGCCAGCCATGTATTTTCTTTCGGAAGTAAGATTGTCAGGAGATGGCTCATTCCAAGCCAGATTTACACCATTCCTATCTGTAATTATTCCACGGTATGCAAATACTGCTTCCTTCCTTAGACGATTATTAGCACTTCTTTGGTTATAGTAAGAAAAATTGAAAATATCTAAATTTGCTGCCCTTATCGCTACCGCTAAAAAAACAAAAGAAAAAAATATACCAAGAACAAAAAAGGCTTTTCTGCCTAAAGGCTTTTCTATTCTTCCTTCAAACTGATTGACATCATAATTTGGAATATTAGATGAATCCAAAAATACCTCATCTGGATCGATCCTTTGCAATCTTCTTTTCCTTTTAAAAAGATCAAAGAACATTTATTTTGAAAATCTTAGATTCTTTTTGATCTCAAAGATAATTAGAAGCAAAAGAAAAGAAGAGATCAAAAAAAGATGACCTTTGAAACCTCCTTGTCCATACATGATATCGAGAATTATCGACACAAAAATAGCTTCAGTGCCTGAAATGGTCAATATCGATACAAACAATAACAAAGCGGAAATATACCAAGGAAAAAAAATAGCAGAAATGATCCCTACTACAAAAGCTCCGATCCTAAAAATTATTTTATTATTATCGATATCCATTTTAATTCGTAAGGATTAACAGGTGCTGTTATTATAATTCTTTTAAAAGCATCATTCTCCTGACCATTCACCTCTCTGACCGTTCCTAAGACCTCTTTATTCAAGGAATCTTCCACTATATCACCAACATTCACAGGACTTCCTTTAGGGACCATACTCTCAAAAAGACCTCCACCAATTCCAGTTATGTCTATATCAAAACCCTCTGGATGAAGAACTCCCTGAACTTTTTGACCAGGTGAAGTGAACAAAGTAGCTTCAGAAACATTTCCATAAACTGCTGTGATCTTTCCTATCTCAACTCCTCCAGAAAATATTGGATCTCCATATTTGACTCCATTCTTTGAACTCGCATCTAAGACAAGAACATCGTAAATAGAACTTCCAGGAGTACTCAAAACTTCGGCTAATATTGAATCCTTAGGTATTGAGCCTATAACGCCTAATTCTGAGATCTTTTGTTCTAGTAGATCCTTATCAGAGACCTCTGCTTTCAAAGTTTCTATCTCGGCTCTAAGATTTTGATTATCAGAATAAAGAGTTGCCCCATTATGAAGCACAGAAAAGATAGGCAACGAATAAATAAAAGATTTTCCTTTTGCACCGGTGTATTTTATAAAACCCGTAAAAGGATAGAGAAATAATGAAGAAATGATCGTTACAAATAGAACAAACAGCCCAAATTTTATCAGGCTATTGTCATTCTTTTTTTTATTGGATGAATGGTAATTCATCCTCGTTCTCAATTAAAGAATCTTCAAAACTATCAATGTTAGTTAGGATCACTCCAGCTCCGCGGGCAACAGCCGTTAAAGGGTCTTCGGCAACATGGATCGGGATCTTAAGACTTTCTTCAAAAAGTTCTTTAAGACCTCTCAATAGAGCCCCACCACCAACAAGATAAATACCTTTATACATAACATCAGAAACAACCTCTGGAGGAGTGATCTCAATCACTTCTTTTATTGATTCGATCAAAGTATCAATAGAAAGACCTATTGCTTCTTTAACATCATTGTCTGTAACAACCACTTCTCTAGGCAATCCCGTGATAAGGTCTCTTCCTCGTACCTGCATTTCAAGAGCTGATTCCCCTCTAAATACATTCCCTATGTTTATTTTTATATCTTCGGCAGTTTTTTCTCCGATAAGGATCTTAAATTCATTTCGCAGATAAACTATGATGTCATTATTCAATTTATCTCCTGCGATCTTTATATTCCTTGAATGAACAATTCCTCCTAAGGAGATCACAGCAACATCAGTGGTTCCTCCTCCGATATCAACCACCATACTTCCAACAGGATCTTTAATAGGAAGACCTATACCGATCGCCGCCGACATAGGTTCTTCGACTATATAAACTTCTCTTGCTCCAGCATTTTTTGCTGCATCTCTGACAGCTCTACGCTCAACGTTTGTTATTCCAGAAGGCACTCCAACAACAACTCTTGGACCAAGCCATCTTGGCTTACGTTCACTAGCTTTTTTTATTAGATAAGAAAGCATCTCTTCACAGACCTCAAAATCTGAAATAACTCCTTCAATGATCGGCCTTACAGCAACAATGTGTCCAGGAGTCCTTCCCAACATATCTTTTGCAGATTGCCCCACAGCAACGATCTGACCTGTCTTTTGATTCACAGCAACAACAGAAGGTTCGTTAACCACAATTCCCTCTCCTTTCATCCAAACAAGTGTATTGGCAGTACCAAGATCAATTCCGACATCACTCGAGAATCTTGAAAGAAATTTTTGTTTTATCGTTGCCATATTATTTGTAATTTTTGATTATTTCTTCCGCGTTTAAATATTTTATCTCTCCTGTTATTCTCTCCTTTACCTCAAAACAATTCTTCTCTAGAGTCTTCTTACTTGAAATTATTCTGATCGGTATTCCTATCAGATCAGCATCTGCAAATTTTTCTCCCACTCTCATCTCTCTATCATCAAACAAGACCTCTATACCAGCATCAGTCAATTCTTTATAAAGTTTTTCACTTGTCTTCTCAACTTCAACATCATTTCCAGAAAGACTTATAAGATGGATCCTAAAAGGAGACACTTCCTCAGGCCAGATCATCTCTCCTTCTTTTCCAAAGATCTCAACTATTGTGCCCATAAGTCTTCCAAGACCGATCCCATAACTTCCCATGAAAACAGGTTTTGATTCTCCTTTTTCATCTTTATATTTAAGACCTAAAGCATCAGAAAAACGAGTCCCAAGAGTAAAGATATTCCCAACTTCTATGGCTTTTCTTTCAACTAAACTATCCTTTCTAACGTTTAGTTCATTCAACACCTCATCATTCAAAGCCTCTTTGTTTATGGCTATTTTTTTTGCTTCATCAATATAGATAGTATCTTCACCAGATTCTGTCAGAGTCTGAAATTCGTGTGAATATTTTGAAAATGATCCACCCAAAGCAAAAGTTATATAAGTACAATCACCTAAACCGACTCTCTCATAGATCCTTTTGTAAGCTTCTTTTGATCTTTCATAAAAATCATCATGCTCTTTTTTGTCTTTTGAAAAAGAATAAAGATCCTTCATCATAAATTCCCTTCCTCTCAAGATCCCACTTTTTGCACGTGCTTCATTTCTGAATTTTGTTTGAAACTGATATGCATAAATAGGAAGATCGCGGAAAGAATTAACATAAGAAAGCATTATATCTGTTATAGCTTCTTCATGTGTATTTGCAAGACCAACTTCAGTTCCATTCTTTAATTTGCTCTTGAACCAATTATCTACGATCTTGTCATCCCATCTATCAGATTTCTGCCATAACTCTTTTTCCTGAAGAGTAGTCAAAAACACCTCCTGCCCTCCAAGAGAATTCATCTCTTCTCTTATCACGTTCTCGATCTTTTTTAGAACCCTAAGTCCAAGTGGAAGATAAGCATAGACACCAGCCATCTCCTTAAAGATAAAGCCTCCTCTAATAAGAAGATCTGCATTCTTTGAAACCTCATCTTTTGGGGATTCAAAACGTGTCTTTGAAAAAAGTTTAGATTGTCTCATGTCGAAACATTCTACTACAAAAAATTAAATATAAAAAACTCAGCAAAAAACTTAGACTTTTTCCTTTTATTTAGTGAACTATTTCGAAACTACCATCCAAAGATCCTACTAAGATCTGAATAAGTGATGATAACCATAAATATTATAAGGAGAAGAAAACCAACTCCATTTATCCAATTTATTGTCCTAGCCCTTATAGCCTTTTGTCTTATAGCTTCGATACAGACGATCAATATTCTTCCCCCATCAAGCGCTGGAAAAGGAATGAGATTTATCACCGCAAGATTCAAAGAAATAACCGCTGCAAAAGAAAGCAAATATCCGAAACCAAATCTTGAAGCATCACCGACTATTGAGATGATACCTACAGGACCAGAAACTTGACCCAAATTAGCTTTAGCTTGAAAAGCCTGAAATAGGAAAGAATAAATACTTATCGCAGTATCCTTAAATGAAGTTACTGTTGTTTGTGCCCCTTGTAACACTGAAGCGATCAAAGGTAATTTTTTTATTGAGACAAGCACCATCTCAATTCCAATAGCAAAATCTTTACTTTCTCCAGAAATATTTTTTACTGGAGTTATATTCAATGGTATTACCTTTCCACCTCGTTCGATCTTGATAGAAATACTTTTACCCTGAGATGATGCAACCGTATTCTTTATATCATCTGGAGTTGGATCGGTGATCTGTTTATCTGTATCGATCTCAGTAACGATATCACCTGGCTTCAATCCAGAGATCTCAGCGGGAGATGCAGTTATAACACTTGAGATCATAAGTTTTCCTGTCTCACCTGGACCAGCGGCTGTTGGAGCTCCTATATACAAAGAAGCAGAAAAAAGCATCCACGCAAAGAGAATATTAAAGACAATACCTGCTAAAAGCACGATAGCTTGGGCATACCTAGGTTTTGATGCGAAGCTTCTTTCTTCTTTTATTATCTCAGTTGAATCTTCATCATTATCATTGTTTTCTCCATATATCTTGACGAAGCCACCAAAAGGAATGAGATTCACAGAATATACAGTCTCTCCATATTTCCAAGAAAATATCTTTGGAGGGAAACCTATCGCAAATTCATCTACCCTCATCTTAAATAATTTTGCAAGCAAAAAATGTCCAAACTCATGAGCAAAAATTAGAGCCGTGATTATTATGACGAATATTATTATGGACATTTATATGAATTTAAAAATTAAAAATAAAAACTTATACAATATCTACCTACCCTAGTATTTCTGCTTCTTTCTTTTGGTAATGCTTCTCAAAGATGTCATTTCCCTCTTTTACTATCTTTTCAACTTCATTCTTTTGTCTGATCAGATCATCTTCTCTAAGGGTCCCTTCCTTTTTCTTTTTTTCCAATACATCAATAACCTTTCCTCTTTCTTGTCTTACCCTTACTTTAGCTTCTTCTAGTTTTTGTTTTGCAACCTTTACGAACTGACTTCTTGATTCTGTTGTCAAAGGAGGAAAAGAGACTCTAAGACCTTTGTCATCTACAGACACAGAAAGACCGAGTCCAGAAGAAATGATAGCCTTCTCAACAGCTTTGATATTTTGAGAATCCCAAGGAGCAATACGTAAAGTCCTAGGATCTTCAGAAGCAATAGTTGCCACTTCTTGAATTTTCATAAAACTTCCATAACTCTCAACTTTTACGGAGTCCAATATTGAAGGAGTGGCTCTACCAGTACGGATGTTGCTAAACTCCTTCGAGATCCATTCTTCGATATTTTTAATACTCTGTTTTAAATTTTGTATTTCATTCATATGTCTAATTATATCAATATAATGTGAAATTACGAAAGAGCGATAACTGAAAGCAATTGTTTGACTGAGGAAGAACTTTCAAGGTATTTTTCAGCCATTGCTATGTTTGAAATAAGGTTGAGATTTTTTTTATGATCAACTAACGATCCTTCTTTTAGAACTCTCAAGAAAATATAAATATCCCCTTTTGAAATTTTTTCTTCTTTCAGATCATCGGCGATTTTTTCAGCTATCTTTACCCTATTTGCAATTTCAGATCTCATAAATTCACCAACCTCTTTTTTGAACAACATTTTTTCTTCTCTATTCAGTAGATCGACTTGCATCAACCTTGACCTCAAAGTTCCGATCAGAGACCTGAACGAGGGAGCTAAAATATAAAATTTTGCTGAGAGTCCTGGTTCTTCAAAGGTTTTAAGCAAAGCATTTTGAGCCTCAAGAGTAGCAGAATCAAAACCGATGATGATATGCAAGAACTTTTCTTTTATTGGCAGAGATCCTGCATATTGTCTGATCTCTCTAGCCTTCTCGATCGAAAGTTTCTCATTTGTGAATATTAAAATATCTGGATTTCCTTGCTTATCAAATTCTAAATTCTCAGCAAAAAAATTTATTACAGGATCAATATCTGTCTTGAAATTTCCCTCAAAAAAAATGGCATGGTGGTCGGTTCTCATAACACTAATTATCCTTTATATATTTAGATTGACAAGGTTTAACAACGGTAATACATTTAAACGAGTATGAATCCTACAACTTGGTTCTTGATCGTTGGTGTGTTCGCCATCATCTGGTTACTGTTGGGGTACACAGGGGTCCTGATCGGAATATCGTTTCGAAAGAAACATTCAGATCAACCGATCTCTTTGGAAGATAAGATAATCTTCACTTTTGGTGGACCAATAACTCTGGCAGCCGTCGTAATTGTAAAAATTATTTACAATTAACTTCTCCGAAAGGAGAATTTTTTTGTCTATTTTTTATTTTTATACAGACTAATATCTTTTCCCTACAATAGCCTTTTTGTAAGTATCTAGATGTTCAAGTGCGATACCTGTTCCTAAAGCAACACAGTAAAGTGGTTTTTCTGCAACAATAGCTTTCACCCCAGTTCGTCTGAAAACAAGCTCACAAAGATTTCTAAGTTGGGAAGAACCCCCTGTCATGGTTATTCCCTGATCAATGATATCTGAGGCTAGCTCCGGTGGAGTCTCTTGTAAAACATCTTTTATTGCTTGGATCATATCTCGAAGTTCCTTTCCTATCGCACGAACAACTTCGTTTGTCTTTATCTCGATCGATCTAGGAAGTCCTGAGATACAATCACGCCCCTTAACAGTCATTATAAGTTCCTCTTCCATCGGGACAGCAGAACCAACTCCGATCTTTATATCTTCAGCTGTCTTTTCTCCCACCAAAAGATTGTAATTTTTCTTCATGTAATCAACGATCGCATTATCCAATTTATTTCCAGCACATTTGACCGATGTAGAAGAAACAATTCCTCCCAAAGAGATCACAGCAACATCAGTTGTTCCTCCTCCGATATCTACGATCATATGACCCTTTGGTTCATAGATAGAGATACCTGCCCCAATGGCAGCAAGAATAGGTTCTTTAACAACATAAGCACTTCTCGCCCCACTTTTTATTGCAGCCTCTATAACAGCTCTTCTTTCAGTAGATGTAACTCCTGCTGGAACTGAGATCATTACTTCCGGTCTCCAAACATTCCACTTTCCTAAAGCTTTACCAATATAATATCGGAGCATTGCCTCGGTCACTCTGTAATCTGCTATCACACCATCTTTAAGTGGTCTATAAGCAATGATATTGTCTGGAGTTTTTCCAACCATTTCTTTTGCCTCAAGACCAACTGCAAGTATTTTTTTTTCCGCTTCAGAAACAGCAACAACAGAAGGTTCATTCAAAACTATTCCTCTGCCTGGAATGAAGACCAAAGTATTAGCAGTCCCAAGATCTATCCCGAGTTTTTTTGTAAAGATTGACATATTAATAGCCAGATTTTACTCTCAACTCACGATATGCACAAGGAGACCAATTCATGTTAAACTTTCTTCCAATTATGAATGAGGCATTAAATTTCAAAGTTGAAGGCGGAAAAAAACTGAAAGGCTCGGTTGAGATCAAAAAATCCAAGAATGCCGCCGTTGCAATTCTTTGTGCCAGTCTTCTTAATGAAGGACAAACAACCCTTAAAAAGATCCCTAGAATTGAAGAGGTCTTTCGTATTATCGAAGTCCTTCAAAGCATTGGAGTCAACGTCTATTGGCAAGGTGAAGACCTCTTGATCAAGCCTGAAAAGATAAACCTTTCAAAGATAAACCTCCCTGCAGCAAAAAAGACAAGGACTGTGATAATGATGATCGGTCCTTTGATCCATCTATTTAAGAAATTTTCTATTCCACATAGTGGAGGTTGCAAACTTGGAGAAAGGATAGTTTCCCCTCATTTTTATGCACTCGAGAATTTTGGAGTTTCTATAAAGACAACAGCCGATGAATATTTGATCGAATCAAAAGATCTAAAACCAGCAGAATTTGTACTATATGAAATGGGAGAGACTGCTACTGAGAATGCTTTAATGGGAGCAGCAGGTATCACAGGAATATCAAAGATAAAATTTGCTTCTTCAAATTACATGGTACAGGATCTTTGTCATTTTCTTGTTGCTCTTGGAATAAAGATCGAGGGGATAGGAACCTCCACTCTTATTGTTCATGGCAAGAAAAAAATAAACGTTGATGTCACTTTTGAGATCAGTGAGGATCCAATCGAAGCAATGTTCTTTTTAGCTTCTGCAATAGTCACAAAGTCTCAAATAACAATTAAAAAATGCCCTATTGATTTCCTTGAACTTGAACTTTTGAAACTAAAAAAAATGGGTTTCAAATATGAGATAAAAAGAACATACAAAGGAGAAAACGGTTTCGTAAATCTCGTTGACATAAAAACCTTTGCATCGAACCTTACAGCCTTAAAGGAAAAGATCCATCCGCTCACCTATCCCGGTATCAATATGGATAATATTCCTTTCTTTGCAGTGATAGCTACCCAAGCGGAAGGAGAAACATTCATCCACGACTGGCCATATGAAAAAAGAGCGATATATTACACCGAACTAGAAAAACTTGGAGCCTCAGTTGTTTTGGCTGATCAACACAGGGTCTATATCAAAGGAAAAACCGCTTTGCACTCTACAGAAATAATTAGTCCTGAAGCCCTCCGCCCCGCAGCTATTATCCTTATAGGAATGTTAGCAGCAAAAGGAACTTCAATACTTAGAAATGTATACTCAATAAAAAGAGGCTACGAAGATATCGCTAACCGTCTAAACAAACTCGGTGCAAAAATAGAAGTGTTTTAGTTTTTGAGAAAACAACCCTTAAACTGCTACAATTAAATATATATGTATATCACCTCTATTATCCCAATCGGTAGGACAATACTCAAGGATACCCTTACCTACTTATCAAAGGACAAACTCGAATCAGGTAGTATTGTTTCAATTCCCATTAGAGCAAAAAAAGGATTAGGTATAGTCATTTCATCAAAGAATGCCTCCGAACTAAAGGCAGAGATAAAAGACCTTGATTTCAAGATCAAAAAACTAGATGAAAAAATAGAGGTAAAGATCGACCCAGATTTTATTGAAGCTGCAAAAAAATTCGCAACTTATTCCGCAACATTTCCAGGTGCTGTCTTAGGATGTTTTATAAATGAGAACATAATCAATTATCTTTCTCTCTATCAATCATCAGACAAAAAAGAAAAAAAGGATAACGAAGCAAAAAAACTATTTGAGGAAAATGCTATTCAATCCCCTGTCTCAGATCGTATGAATATGGAAAAAAGTATTGTAAGAGAGTCTTTTGCTCAAAAAAGATCTGTGATGATAATCTTACCGACAGCATATTTAGCAGAAAGATATTTTGAGGAAATATCAAAAGGTATCGGAGAGTATTCAGTTCTAATTCATCCTTCACTTTCAAAAAAGAAATTAAGTGAGGCTCTTAAAAAGATATTCTCTTCTCCTCATCCCTCAGTGATCATCTCTACAAAAGAATTTCTAGCACTTTCAAAAGATGACCTAGGAACGATCATTATCGAAGGAGAATCCTCAAGATTCTACAAACTAGAAAAAAGACCTTTTATCGATGTTCGTGAATTCGCAAAATTTTACGCAAAGGAAAAAGGAATAAAGATCATACACGCAGATACGTTGCTTAGGATCGAGACGTTGAGCAGAGTAAAGAATGGCGAGATCATTGAATATGCAAGACTCTCTCAAAAAATAAACCACCAAATAAACATCCTTGAGGTGAATATGAAAGAAAAGATCGAAGGAAAGAAATTTTCTGCTCTTTCTGAAGAATTGAGTGAAATGCTGAAATTTGCAAGTACTCACAAAAAGAAAGTCTTTGTATTTGCCTTAAGAAGAGGTCTTTCCTCAGAGACGATCTGTAGAGATTGTGGGACAACTGTATTTTGTGATAAGTGTTCATCCCCTGTCTCTACCCATAAAGGAAAAGAAGGAAACATCTTTATCTGCCATCATTGCGGATACAAAATGAGTACCTTGCAGACCTGCAAAAATTGCGGAGGCTGGAGACTAGAATCCTTTGGTATTGGAATAGAAAGAGTGGCTGAAGAAATATCAGCACTCGGCATCAATGTTATAAAAGGATACAAGGAAAGTTCTGGAAGTGATTCAAAGATAATAAAGTCAGTAAATGATTTTCTCAAAAATGGAGGAGTTCTACTTGGTACCGAAATGACCCTTGAAAAACTTCCAGAATTCTCATCAGACTATGTAGCAGTTGCAAGCATGGACTCCCTATTCTCACTCCCAGACTTTAGAGTAAGAGAAAGGATAATGCATCTACTCATCGATATAAAAAACAAAGCTTCGGAATATTTTTTGCTACAAGGAAGAAATCTCGATCAAAGCGTTGTAGAACAAGGTCTTTCTGGTGATCTTAATTCATTCTACAAAGAAGAGATCGATGTAAGGAAAAAATGGAATTATCCTCCATTTGATATATTCATAAAATTCACGATAACAGGCGAAAAAGAAAGTGTACGAAAAGAAATGGAAAACCTTAGTACTTTTTTCAAAGATTATGACCCTTCTGTCTTTCCAGCTTTCATAAGGATAAAAAAAGGAAAGACAGTCTCCCACATGCTCCTAAAGATCTCAAAAGAAAAGTGGCCCGAGGAAAAATTATTGAGGATGATAGAAAGCCTTCCATTCAACATCGAAGTTCGTTTTGACCCCGAAAGCCTTCTCTAAGTCTAATTTACTTTTAGGCAAATTCGCTGTATTTTAATGACAATGATAAACAAAGATATAGTCCAAGCAGAAAACCCAGTGCTTAGAAAAAAAGCAAAGGATATTCCCCTTGGAGAAATAGGATCTAAGAAGATCAAAGACATAATCTCAAGAATGAAAAAAGCTCTGGAAGAAGAGCTTGACGGTGTCGCAATAGCAGCACCTCAGATCGGAGAGGCTGTCCGTATTTTTGTTATTTCAGGAAGAGCCTTCGACATAGAAAATGAAGAATTTGAAGAAGGATTAAAAAGATCTGACGACGCTGTTTTCATAAACCCAATAATAACCAATCTTTCAAAAACAAAAGAAGAGATGGAAGAAGGATGTCTTTCAGTAAGATGGAAGTATGGAAAGGTCCTACGTTCAAAAAAAGTTACGATCACAGCCTATGATGAGAATGGCAAAAAATTCACTCGAGGAAGTTCTGGTTTGTTAGCTCAAATATTCCAACATGAGACAGATCATTTGGATGGAGTTCTTTTCATAGACAAGGCAAAAGACGTTGTTGATCTTCCTCCTAAAAAATAGAATTCAGAAAATGGAAATAAAAAATATCAAATTTGTTTTTTTTGGTTCAAGTGAGATATCTGTCACGGTATTGAAAGAACTTGAAAAAAATTCGTTGATCCCATCACTTATAGTCACTCAACCAGACAAGCCAAAAGACAGAGGTCTCAAACTTTCAGGCTCAATAGTAAAAAATTGGGCAAATGAAAAGAATATCCCAGTAGAATCTCCAACGGATCTAAAAGATAAGACTTTTGTAGAAAAACTCAAAGAAGAAGTATCAAAAGGTGCAAAAGTATTTATCCTAGTATCCTTTGGAAGAATTATCCCAAATGTGATACTAAATATCCCCCCAAAAGGAATTCTTAATCTTCACCCATCCCTACTCCCAAAACTTCGTGGACCATCTCCTATCGAAACTACAATACTAGAGGACAGAAAAGAAGGAGTTGGAGTCTCAATAATAATTCTAGATAATGAGATGGATCACGGTCAGATCGCAAGACAAGAAAGAATAGAGATAACAAACTGGCCCATTTCCAAAAATGAACTTACAGAAAAAATGGGAGAGATCGGAGGTAAACTTCTAGAGGAAGAGATCCTAAAAGCAGAGACAGGTCCTCTTTCCCTTCAGGAACAAGACCATTCAAAAGCAACTTTCACAAAGAAATTCGCAAAAGAAGATGCCTTAATAGATCTAAATAGTGACCCCTATAAGAACTACTTAAAATTCTTGGCTTTCGGAGATAATCCTTCTCCTTATTTCTTTATAAAGCACAACAACAAAGATATCCGAGTAAAGATATCTGCAGCAAAATTTGAAGAAGGAAAATTCTTAATAGAAAAAGTGATCCCAGAGGGAAAAAAAGAAATGGACTTTGAAAGTTTCAAGAGAGGCTACAAATTTTGATCTAAAATCTGTTCCCTAATCTCTTAATTAAATTCTTTATCTTTTGATGACCTCTCTTTAACAATCTTAGATGTTTATTCTTTGTTCTTGTTATTTCATCTATCAACTGATCCTTTGCAATATCAATAGCAGAAGGAAGATCCCCTGCTTCGACTTCTGTTCTAAAATAATCCTTACCGAAATAGATATCCATTTCTGCTCTAAAGATATCTCCATTCTGATGATGATTTGTAGTCTTACTTATTTTTATATTCATCTGCGCATCTTCTTTTTCTGGAATGAATTTTTTTACAGCTTCTATTCTCTTGTTAACATAGTCCTCAATTTTCGAAGACAACTCTATCCCAGAAGATGTGATTTTCTTATTTATCATAAGTATCAAAATTAACTACTAATAATCTCAACCTCTTTAATTATCTCACAACTTCAACCTATCTTCATATCCCCAATCACAAAACTTTGCATAATAGCCGTTTTTTGCTAATATTCTTAAGTTCCAAAACATTCCGCAGTAGCTCAATGGTAGAGCGTCTCGCTGTTAACGAGGGGGTTGTAGGTTCGAGTCCTACCTGCGGAGCACGTGAAAATCACCTTATTTATAAGGTGATTTTTTGTTACCCAAAATAGGGTTCGAACCTAATAATTTTTGTGTATAATTTAGTTATGAAAATACCAACTAGAAAATTAAATAATGGAGTAGAAATTCCAATCGTAGGATTTGGTGTATTTCAAATGACGAATCAGGAAGAGTGTGAACGAAGCGTAGTTGACGCGATCCAAATTGGCTACCGTCTAATTGATACGGCGGCTTCTTATTTGAACGAAGAAGCTGTAGGTAGAGGTATTAAAAAAAGTGGAGTGCCTAGAGAAGAATTGTTTATCACCACGAAACTTTGGGTGCAGGATGCAAGTTATGAAGGAGCAAAGAGGGCTTTTGAACATTCTACAAAAAGACTAGGAGTGGAGTATTTAGATTTATTTCTCATTCATCAGCCTTATGGAGACGTCTATGGTGCCTGGAGAGCTATGGAAGAACTATATGAGGCAGGTAAAGTCAAAGCAATTGGGGTAAGCAACTTCCAACCAGACAGAATCACAGATTTTGTTTTACACAACAAAATTGTTCCAATGGTAAATCAAATTGAAGTCAATCCTTTTGACCAGCAAATTGATGCACAAAAGTTATTAAAGGAGAATAAAATTCAAACTGAAGCTTGGGCTCCATTTGCCGAAGGTAGAAATGACATCTTTAAAAATGAAGTATTAACAACTATCGCAAAAAAACATGACAAATCTGTAGCACAAGTTATTTTACGTTGGTTGGTCCAAAGAGACATAGTTGTTCTTTCTAAGTCTGTCAAAAAAGAAAGAATAACTGAAAACTTTAATGTTTTTGATTTTGAATTAAGTGAAGAAGATATGAATACAATTAAAACACTCGATACAAAAACTAGCAGTTTCTTCGACCATCGTGATCCAGAATGGGTTAAAGCATTAAGTACAAGAAAGCTAGATATTTAATCAAGAGTTGATAATACTCATTCGAACATTATTCCACATTTGGAACCAAATTTAAGCCTTATTTCATAATATTTATTTTGATATCTAAGTAGAACATTTGAACCTAAGAAATTTTAGTAGATCAAGTGAATAAAAAACAATGATAATTTTGTTAAAATTGTAAACAATGAATCTAATTAAATTGATCACAGAAAAATGCAACATCAAATGAAATTATCTATGGATCCTTTTAGAAAGATCATCAATAAAGAAAAAACGATTGAATCACGTCTTTATGATGAAAAAAGACAAAAAATTAAAATTGGAGACGAAATCATATTTAGTGAAAATGATCATCCCGAAAATAAAGTAAGGACT
>CAZKTY010000005.1:0-27722 GCA_964555825.1 uncultured Candidatus Saccharibacteria bacterium | reverse complement strand
CTTGGGATCAAGGTCATTATGCTTACTGGTGATGATGAAAAGACAGCAAAGTACATTGCTTCAAGTGTAGGGATCGACGAAGTTGTCGCTCATGTAATGCCTAAGGACAAGCTTGAAAAGATAAAAGAACTTCAGTTGCAAGGAAAGATCGTTGCAATGGCAGGGGACGGAGTGAATGATGCTCCTGCACTTGCTCAAGCAGATGTAGGTATCGCAATGGGTACAGGGACTGATGTTGCTATTGAGTCAGCAGGGATAACTCTCCTTGGTGGAGATATCTCAAAGCTTGTGAAAGCTATCAAGCTTTCAAAGATGACCATGCGCGGTATAAAACAAAATCTGTTCTGGGCTTTTGTTTACAATATTGTAGGAATCCCTCTTGCTGCTGGAGCTTTCTATCCTCTATTCGGTTGGCTTTTGAATCCTGTTTTTGCAGGTCTTGCGATGGCTTTTTCAAGCGTATCAGTGGTAACAAATTCACTTAGGATCAAAGCTAAAAGCCTATAGAAATATGAAATTGCAATTCAAACAAATCATTGCATCGATCGTTCTGATGTCATTCTCAGTCATTGTTTTCTTTAGTTTTTCTTTGATGATGCATGGACCTGAAGAAAATATGCCAGGAGATTGTCCATTTTCTAATTTTGGAGCATCGATCTGTCCACAAAATATAGTTGCGATCGTCAATCATCATATTTCTGCACTTAATTCATTTCTTAGTGTTTTTATTGGTTTAGATATGATGATCTTAATGATCTCATTGGTTCTTATCCTATTTACTTTTATTTTACTTTCAATCAGTCCACCTCAACTATCTTTTCTGTACCTAGATCATTTTGATCTTTCGGCATCTGATCTCTATAAGAAAAAGATAAACGCTTGGCTTTCGCTTTTTGAGAATAGTCCTTCCATTATTTAAGAGCACTTAAAAGGCTTTGCTTTTTGAGTGCTCAAACTCGCATGTAATTTGCGGGTTTTTCTATTATTAGTTCTTAAATATTTAAAATTATGGAAAAAAAATCAATTATTATTACTTTCATTATTGTTTTTACATTCATAGGTCTTCTTCTTTGGGGTTATGCAAAGAACGGGAATACAGTGGCTTCTGTTCAAGGAGTCACAAAGACAGGAGCAAAGAGTGAACTGATATCGGATATCACAATCAATGACTTTGGTACTATCACAATGAGAAATGGTGATGTAAGCAAAGACTTTACTTTTACTAATCCGACAAACAAAGACATTACAATTAATAGTGTTGAGACTTCTTGTATGTGTACGAAAGCTCTACTTGTAGAAACAGATGGATCAATAAAAGGTCCATTTGGAATGGCTAGTATGGGAGGAAACACAACAACGAACGATATTATCAGAGCTGGAGAAAGTCGTACTCTTCGTGTTGTATACGATCCCAATGCTCATGGTCCTGCAGGAGTAGGACAAATTGATCGTTTTGCAACTATCACAGATTCTTCTGGAGCCACTCTTCAATTCGAGATTAAGGCGCTTGTAACTCCATAACTATATGAAAAAACTTATCATCAGTATTGGAATGGTTGTTATTGCTATCATTGCAGTTGTTACACTGAAATATATTCCAGGTCTTTCTGTATTTCTTTGGGATATAAGCAAGAATGGATCCTGGCTTTTGCCTCTAGTCTTTTTCTCGGCAGTTCTTGATAGTGTTCATCCTTGTTCTTTCTCGATCCTTCTTATTACTATTGCATTCTTGTTCAGTCTGCAGATCAGCAGAAAAAAAATTATCCAGATCGGAGTTCTCTATATTGCGGGAATATTCATGTCGTATTTTTTGATCGGTATTGGAATACTACAAGTTATACATATCTTCAATATCCCTCACTTTATGGGAAAAGTCGGAGCATCTTTATTGATCGCATTTGGGATCTTGAATCTTCTGAATTATTTGTTTCCTAGTTTTCCTATCAAATTGAAAATACCTTCAGTCGCACATTCTGCAATGGGTAAACTTATGGAAAGAGCTTCTTTTTCAGCTGCCTTTGGACTCGGAATTCTTGTTGGACTATGCCAATTCCCGTGCATGGGAGGTCCATATCTTATGGTCATAGGACTACTTCATGATCATTCAACTTACTTCAAAGGATTAGGATATCTTTTCCTTTATAACATCATTCTCGTTCTACCTCTTGTCGCAACATTATGGATAGCCGCTGATCCGACCCTTTTGGATAAGATAGGAAAATGGAAACAAACTCAAATGAAGAGTGTTCATCTTTGGGCAGGTGTTGCAATGGTAATTGTGGGTATCTTAGTTTTATTTATTTAGCATTAATCATTAAAAATAAAAAATATATGGAAGAGAAAAAAGAGATTGAGCATAGAAAGAAAAAAGATTTTAACACTATCCCTTTGGCGATAGTTGTCGGTGCGATAATTATTTCTGGAACGATCTATTACAGCAATAAAAGTGCTGAAGTTAAGGTTAGCTCTAATAGAAACCAAAGTGCAAAAGCAGGAGCGTTAACCTCTGCTCTGGAAGAGGAAGTTATCCCTAGCGGAGGAGTTGTTTTACCTGTGACATGGGGAGATCTTGGTACAAAGCTAGTAAGTGATGGGGTTATCGATGCTGAAAAATTCAAGGCTATCTATGATCAAAGAGGGATTTTCACAGATGAAGACAGATCTCTTCTTGAGGGACAAAATAATGGAAAACTGACGATCACAAAAGATAATGCTGGATATCTTCTAAATTTATTATGGGCTCTTGGTCTAGCAAATAAAAATTCAGTCCTAGACTCTGGGGAAATGGTAGATCCAAAATATGGAGGAGCACAAAACTTTGCTTCGACTGGTGGTTGGACCATATCAAAAGGAGATCCTATGGATCATTATAGTAAGCACTTGCTGGTAACTTTGACTCCAGAAGAGCAAGTTCTTGTGGAAAAAGTATCAAAGAATATTTTTAGACCATGTTGTGGAAACTCGACTCATTTTCCTGATTGTAATCACGGAATGGCAATGCTTGGTCTTCTTGAACTTATGGCTTCGCAAGGTGCTAGTGAACAAGATATGTATAAAACTGCTTTAGTTGTGAATTCATATTGGTTTCCAAATAATTATCTAACTATTGCAACATATATGAAGTCAAAAGGTACGGATTGGAAAAATGTCGACCCGCAAGAAATGCTTAGTGCAAATTATTCAAGCAATCAAGGATATGCAGCAATTGCTTCTAAGGTAGTACAGCAACCACAATCTCAAAGCGGAGGAAGCGGATGTGGAGTAGATTCTGGAGCTCCTGCTGCAACATCGGAACCGCAAGTTAGTTGTGGCGTGTAGATATTGGAAAGAAAATAATATTTAAAAATAACAATAAAATGTATAATCTAATTATGAAAAAAACATACACTTTTCATGTCCACGGAATGCATTGTAATGCTTGTACTCTTTTGGTTGAAAGCGAGATAAGTGAGCTGAAGAATGTTGAAAGTGTCAGGTCAGACCTCAAACATAATTCAGTTGAAGTAGTTGGAGACTTTGGAGAAAAGACTCCAAAGCAGATAGCCGATGAATTAACCATCCCTCTTAAAGCACATGGATATACAATTTCTGTAGAAAAAGAGATCAAACAAAAGAACTGGTCAGATTTTAAGACTGCTATTCCTATCGCTTTGGCATTTGCTGTTCTTTTTGTTATTTTGCAAAAACTAGGATTAGTGAATCTTGTAAATTCTGGGAATGTCACTTATGGCACTGCTTTTGTCATTGGAATAATTGCCTCACTCTCAACTTGTATGGCAGTTGTTGGAGGACTTGTCCTTTCAATGTCTGCAACATTTGCCAAGGAAGGGGATAAGGTCAGACCTCAGGTCCTATTCCATAGCGGACGAATTATTTCCTTCTTTGTTTTTGGAGGAATTATTGGGATGGTTGGATCGGCTTTTACTTTGAATGTTTATTCAACATTCATTCTGAGTCTATTGATCGCTGTTGTAATGTTAATTCTAGGTATCAATCTTCTTGATGTATTTCATTTTGCAAAGAAGCTTCAGCCTTCAATGCCGAAATTCCTTTCAAAATATGTTTTGGGTGTATCAAAATTCAATCATACTCTTACTCCTTTTATTGTAGGTGTAGCAACATTCTTCTTGCCATGCGGTTTTACACAGTCGATGCAGCTTTATGCTCTGACAACAGGAACTTTCCTTAAAGGAGGTTTTACAATGCTTGCGTTCGCACTTGGAACATTACCGATCCTTTCTTTAGTTAGTTTCAGTTCATTTAGCATAAAGAATAGTTCCAAAGCTGGTATTTTCTTCAAGACCGCAGGGCTTATTGTTATCATGTTTGCTATCTTCAACCTTATTAATAGCTTAGTGGTAATTGGCATTATTCCGCCAGTTTTTAATTTTTAACATCAATATGAAGTCAACTATACTTTCTATCATCGTCGCAGTAATTCTTATCGGAGGAGCTGTATTTGTTTCAAAGAATAATAATTCTCAAACTGAAAATAGTGTGTCTGCTAATAATGTAAGTATTGTAGATGGAAAACAAATTATCGAGATACACGCAAAGGGAGGTTATCAGCCAAGTAAAAGTATTGCCAAGGCAGGAATTCCAACTATCTTGAGATTTGATACTAATGGAACCTTTGATTGCTCTGCCTCGATAAGAATTCCAAGTTTGAATATCAGTAAGATCCTTCCTCAATCAGGATCAACAGATATTGATCTAGGAACACCTAGCGCTAATGCTCTGCAGGGAACTTGTGGAATGGGAATGTATCCGTTCGAGGTTGATTTTCAGTAAATAAGCACCATTTCTTGTTAAGAGATCGTATGTAGTTACTAACATCGTATTTATTAGATCTTATTAAAAAAATGGAGAATAAAAGCAAAAATAAAAAAGTAATAACTGCAATTGTTGTTGTAATTATAGTGGTTGTTTTAGGACTGATCATTTTCTCTGCAGTGAAAAGAGATCAAAATGGTAACGGACAATCTGATCTATCAGCAGGCGGACAAAATCCAACAGAACAAGCAGATGGATCAGTAACTCCTCCAGATGGAGGTCAGACTCCGGATGGACAGCAAGGAGTACCTCCAGATCAAGGAGGATCATCTGCTCCTCAGCCAGAATCAGGACCAGTAAATCAGTAATAATATTTAAACAAAAACCCTTAGCAAAAAGCTAAGGGTTTTTGTTTTGAGGAATATTAATTTTCTAGTGCAAGTATTACCGTATCAACTATAATTATTTTTATATGTCTATGCCATTAATAAAATCAAGACTACTTGTCGGGAATAAGCATCTGGGTGATTTATTTTATGATAATGATTCAAAGGGTAGAGGTTATTTAAAGTTATCGTTCAAGAATGAAATAGCTGATTTTGTAAGAGGTACAGATACAAAAAATTCCACTTCTCCTACTGAATTAAAACTTAATAAGCCAATTAGATTAGAGCTTTCCTATAAATTTAAAGATCAACTCTTTTCTATTAAAAGAATTACAAAAGGCGAAAAGAACAAATACGAATTTCATAAAATATCTTTACCTGTAAGCACTTGTTTGTTTTATTTAAGAATCAAGAATTGGGAAGTATTAGATGACGACGATGGCACTTTGAATAGTTCATTAGTACTTACTCCGCCAACAGCTACTAAAAGTATAGCTATCATTTTTTCCTTTCTTGGGGCTAACGGACAATCTCCTTGTCCTTCTGAATATTCAGATATTACGATGGGGTGTATAGACTTACCAGATCAAGGCTTAAAAAATTTTTGTATAGGATTATCTTCAGATATTCAAAATAATCAAGAGAATAATATAATTATTATGTTCCCAGTAAGTGCAAAATAGCCTTTCAAAACGGATATTTTGTTACGCTTCTCGTGCTAGCACTAAAAGGTGATGTTTCGGGGAATCCTACCTCGTAAATAATGGCTGTTTCTTTGACATTTGAATCTTCAAGAGTAATATCACGAATGGTTCTACTCGATGGATATGTCCTAAGAAGTAGAGTTCATTAAATAAAAAAACCGCGTATATACGCACAACAAAGAAAGGAAGCGAGATTATGGATACGTCTAAAACATCTCAATCGTCGGCTAATGCAGTAGACTTTCTGGTGGAAGTTGAAAAAAAACTTAGGAAAAATCTCAAGGACTTGCCCTTCAAGAGACTTAGGGACTACCTTGGGGTTTTCGAAAAGGTGCTTGATTGCCACTACCATTTTTCTTATGGTCGTACACTCGGTTCCTTGGATCAGTCTCTTGATGATATGGTATTTGTAATACCAATAAGCGAGATACTTTCCACTTATCGGAGTGGTTCCTTGAAGGGGTTAGAGGTGGTGCAGCTGGTGCTTGAAAGGAGTATTTCTGGAGGGGAACACGGTCGTTGGAACATACATAGGGCAAAATTTGTTCAGGTATTTCCAGACACTATTCCTTCGGAGTTCCATTCCTCAAGTTCCTCAATTACTTCATGCTTGAGTCCTCATGAATTTAAAGTGGAGCTCGGCAGGATTAAATTACCTCCCGACTTTATTGAAAGGGTAAATTCTGCCGTTTGTAAGTGGATAGAAACTTCCATTGAAAGAAGGAGGAAGACTAATCAGTTGCTCGGAAAGCTCAAGGGAGAGTTTTCGACGAAATAATTGTATTTTATCCTCTGTCGTGAAAGCGACAGAGGTTTTTTATTTTTGTTTTTAAACTATATAATTTCTTCGTCGAATTTATTTTGTTGCTTCGAGCAGGTTAGATTTCCTGAAGGGTGCTCCATTTTCAGTAACAAAAAAACCTTAAAAATAAGGCTTCTCGTGCTAGCACGACTTGGTGACTCTACCGGGAAGTTCGGTCACGAGTATTTTTCTGCTGAAAAATCTCGCGACCCCGACTCGCACCGTCGTGCTCCGTCTTTCGATTCTATTAAAACATAATAACATTATGTTTTAATATCAAAAATTAGCTTCGCTAAATTTTGACCCTACCGGGAATCGAACCCGGATTACTGCCTTGAGAAGGCAATGTCCTAACCGTTAGACGATAGGGCCATATTTGAGATAGAACCTGATCTTAATCCTTTATAAGATCAAGTTAGACAATTTTACATAAATTTTGAGAAAAATCTATTGGTGAAATGTGCTGAGGTCTTGTCATTCTTTGTTAGGAAATTAAATGACCAAAAAAAATGCAGAGGGGTTATTTTTTACCTTCTGCCTTTACCATTGAACGACGGGGAACATGCATTGTTGAAGCTTGTAGATATGACCAGTGTTTTCTTTTTCTTACTTTTCTTGATCTGAAAAACTGGGATCTTTCATTTCCTTGGATGTGATGTTGATCCAAGATCATTCTGCAAGCTACAGACCTTGATGCTCCTCCTTTGATAGCTAGATCAATCTCTGAATTGATCAGCGTCCAGAGAGCTTTCTTAGTCATAATTTTCTGAACAATTTATACAAATGTTTAGAAGTGTTGTCAATCTTAGTCTATTGTTCCTTAATTGAAGCTTTTATTTTTTTGAGGTATTATTTATTCATATGGAAATAAAACACATACCTCATGCAAGGATCGAGGCTAGAAAAAAAACAGGACCTCACTTAACAGAACATGAACATATTGGCGTCAACGGGCGTTTAGCTTTGATCATAACCAATATGGTTGGAACAATGTGGTGTGCTTATATTTTTGCTGCTATAGCTCTTATAAGCCTCCCTACAGCAATTACAGGAGGAACTTCAACTCTTATATCTTGGATAGCGCAGACATTTCTACAGCTAGTACTTCTTTCGGTCATTATGGTTGGACAAAAAGTATCAGCGAAGGCTTCTGACAAACAGGCGTTGCAGACATATAAAGACGCTGAAGCACTTCTGGAAATTCAGGATGAGATACATCGATTGATCAAGATCAATAATGAATTGACTTCACAAATTCATAGTTACATCGTCAAAGAGCCAAAAGAAAAAACTCTCGAATAGAGAGTTTTTTAATCTAAAATCTCAAGTATCTTGCTAGGGGAGTGATGTCCTGTAATTATACGTAGTCTATTTTTTTCTATATTGAAATGTCTTGAAAGCAGTAGAAGGACTTTATTGTTTGCTTTATTTTCTTTAGCTTCATCTTTCACTTTTACGACAAAAGAGGTCTTGTTCTTTTCAAGGACCTCTTCTTTTTTTGATTCAGTTTCAACTTTTGCGTGGATCAGCATATTTTTAATCAGTGTCCCATTGACCTGTTCGTTCTTCAAAATCTCTCATCCAGTCTTTGTGTTTTGGACCTTCTGAGATCTTTTTAGGTGAGATAGTTTCTTTGATCTTTTTTCTATATTCAGGAATGACCGATCCTATGACTGTCATTAGGAGGTTTGTTTCTGTGTTTGGATCTAAGTGATTTTTCCCAAAAACACTTTTTATGATCCTGTTAACATCTTCAAGCTCTATCCTCTTGCTCTTTGACTCTTCTATGATCTTTTCGAAAACCTCATCGGTGAGCGCTTCGGCAGAAGGTCTTTCAAAATTTAAATTCAGTTGTTCTTCTGACATTTACTTAAAAGCTATTCTTAGACAAATAGGCTTTCCACTACCTCCTTCACATCAGCTCCGTCTGCTTTACCTTTTAGATCTTTCATGACGGCTCCCATTAAGATCCCAGCTTTGCTCTTGTCTGTTACATTCATTTCTGTCTTTTTTGCCTCAGCGACTTTTTTTATATCTTCTTTACTCATCATTTGAGGAAGAAGAGTTTCGATAACTGCAAGTTCTTTCTTTTCTGCTTCAGCGAGCTCTGGTCTTCCTCCTTTCTCAAATTGCTCAATAGAATCTTTTCTTTGTTTTCCTAGGCGTCTTATCACTGAGATACATTCTTCATCGGAAAGAGTGTCTTGCGGAGTTTTTCCTTTTGAGACCAATTCATTTGTAAAAGCAGAAGCGATACCTCTGTAAACGTTGAGAGCGACCTCATCTCTAGCCTTCATTGCTTCCTTAATTTTTTCTTTTATGTTGTTTTGCATACATTAATATTACCATTTTGCTATAATGATGTCATGAATATTGAAACGATCTTGGTAGTCGCTTTTGCCTTGGTAATACTTGTCATACAAGTATTTTTGCTTATAAGGTCAAATAAAAAGACTGAGGAAAAGACAGATAATGTGGCTATGAATCTGCTTTTGAATCAGATGAATGAGCTTTCAAGGATGATGGATTCAAAGTTAGGAGCATCTGCAAAAGAAATGAATGAGTCTGTTAGACATCAATTCAGTGAATCTCAGAAACTAATAAAAGATATTACGAGTGAACTAGCTCAGGTGAAAGAAACTGGCAGGCAAGTCGTTTCTTTTGCTGATCAGTTGCAAAGTCTTCAGGACATTCTAAAAAATCCAAAACAAAGAGGGATACTTGGCGAATATTATCTAGAAACTCTTCTTAAGAATGTAATGCCTCCTGGAAGCTATCAGATGCAGTATGAATTCAAAGACGGGACCATTGTTGATGCGGTAGTTTTTGTCAGAGAAAAAGTCATCCCTGTTGATTCAAAATTTTCTCTGGAAAATTACAACAGAATTGTCGAAGAAAGTGATCCTGAAAGAAAAAAACAATTTGAGAAGACCTTTGTTAATGATCTAAAGAATAGAATTGTTGAGACATCGAAATATATCAAACCTTCAGAAGGCACAACAGAATTTGCTTTCATGTTCATCCCTCATGAAGCGATCTATTATGATCTTCTTATAAACAAGATAGGAGCTGTTGATGAAGATACCGAGAATCTTATCCAAAGAGCAGCGGGGAAGTATAAAGTGATAATTGTTTCTCCTACATCATTCTTGGCATATCTTCAGACGGTTCTTCAAGGTTTGAAAGCTCTCCAGATAGAAGAATCAGCCAAAGAGATCAGAAAGAGAGTTGAGGATCTGGGCAGGCACTTGGGCTCATATGAGCAATTTATGACCTCTCTGGGCTCGTCTTTATCTACTACTGTTAATAATTACAATAAGGCACATAAGGAATTAGGTAAGATAGATAAGGATGTCATTAAGATCACAGGGGAGTCAGTTGGTATATCACCTCTTTCTATCGAGAAGCCTGAGAGGGATGAGGACTAAATAAGATTTGCCAAAAGTAATCTTTTCAGTTAATATATTGCCCATGCCTAAGACATCAACAAAAAAAGCAGAAACAAAGCCAGAAACCAGTGAATTTGCCATTCTAGAGACAGGAGGAAAGCAATATAAGGTCTCTGTAGGTGATAGTGTTAAGATCGAGAAAATAACAGGTGATCACAAAGAAGGTGATAAGGTTACTTTCGATAAGATTCTTTTGGTTGATGATGGCTCAAATACAACAATTGGAGCTCCTTATATCACTGGAGCAAAGGTCATTGCTGAGATCGTAAAGATCGCAAGACATCCAAAAGTTATCGTAATGAAATACAAAGCTAAGAGTAATCGCCTAAAGAAGAATGGACACAGACAGCCTTACTTTGAAGTTAAGATCACAGGTCTAAAGTAATTTAAATATTTAAAAGCCCCGCCTTTCAGGCGGGGCTTTTCTTTTGTGAAATTGTATGGTTAAATTCGCTCAATTATATTAGGTCATTGAAATATCTGCATATGCAGTGAGGATCGGAATTCTCCGAAATTCTATTTCTCGACCAGAAAAACTTATGAAAACATTTCAAAAACTTCGGGCGGGTTTTTCAATTCGCTGGATCCGTTTCTTGGTGTGGATGCTTTCTAAGATCATTGAAAGCGAAAAGACAAAACCGAAGATCGCGATCATGGTGCATGGGTTGAAAGGAAGACCTATTCACGTCATGATCGAAAAGACCCTTTTGGATACTCTCAAGGTCTTTGACCCGAAAAGTATCTTTGAGGTTTTGCATCCAAAAAGTTGGCACAGTGATGTGAATTTTGACGGAACTCTGTTTATCCTCAAGATCGCAGCTGACATGGAATGGGGTGAGACCCATCTTTCTCTCTGTCGCCGAGCAGTTGGATCATC
The DNA here is from genome assembly GCA_964555825.1 of uncultured Candidatus Saccharibacteria bacterium. Taxonomy (GTDB): domain Bacteria; phylum Patescibacteriota; class Minisyncoccia; order Phycocordibacterales; family CAIRYW01; genus CAIRYW01. The sequence goes on along the minus strand of CAZKTY010000005.1, from coordinate 16,731 downwards.
TGAAGATAAGGTCCTATTTCATTGCGAAATAGAACTGAAACACCTCGAACGTGATATGCAGAAGATATTTCGCCAAATAGTGACAGATGTTGCTTTAGAGCTTGCGAATAAACCCACATAAATGTGGGTATTTTTATTTCTTATTTTTTAAAGCTCCTTGAAGTGTTTCTTTATCTAAATATTCGATCTCAGTACCTGTAGAAATCCCTCGTCCTAGTTCTGATATATTGATATCAAATTCTTTTAGTGCACTTTTCAAATATTCTGCAGTGTTCTCTCCTTCGGCAGTTGCATTCAATGCAAGGATCACCTCTTTTGTTCCTTCCTTGATCCCTTTTTTTATCCTTTCTCTTAATTGATTTATCCTGATCTTTTTTTCTGGTTCTCTTTCTAAAATGGAAAGCAATCCACCAAGAACAAAATATTTTCCTTTGAATACTCCACTTTTTTCTACTGTCTGAAGATCAGTGTCTTTTGCAACTACCATAATGGATCCTTCTCGGGTATCGTCTGAGCATATCTCACATATTCCTCCATTCTTTTTTGTTGTATATTTCAAACAGACTGGACACTGAGAGATGTCTCTCTTTACTTCCTTTAAAAGGGAAGATATCTCATCGGAGAATCCTGATGGTTTTGATATTACAAAATAAGCAAAACGTCTTGCTTGGCGCGGTCCTATCCCAGGAAATTCTCTGAATATCTCAACCAGTCTTTCAAATTTGTTATCCATAAGATATTAGAATGCATCATCCTGCATGAAGTCTCCTATATTTGATCTATCTAAGTTCAAGAAAGTAGTTCTTTCTTCATCAAAGAATAGTTCAATACTTCCAACAGGACCGTTTCTGTGTTTGTCTACATGAATTTGGGCCATATTCTTTTTGTCAGAATTTTCTTGGTATTTATCTTCTCGGTGTATGAACATAACTACATCGGCGTCTTGCTCAATGGATCCAGAGTCTCTAAGGTCTGAAAGTTTTGGTCTTCCGTTTCCTCCACGGGTCTCTACAGAACGAGAAAGCTGTGAAAGTGCTAGAACTGGTACTTCAAGCTCTTTCGCTAAGTGTTTCAATGATCTGGAAATTTCGGTGACTTGGGCGACAATGTTGTCAGAGTTTCTAGATGTCACAGGTGTCATAAGCTGAAGGTAGTCAACAATAATAAGTCCGATATTTTTTTCACGCTTTAGTCTTCGTCCTATTGAGCGCATCTTTAAAGAATTTATTCCAGGTTCGTCATCGATGTAGATCGGAGCCTTTGAAAGTCTATCCAAAGAATTCCTAATATTTCCAAAATCTTTGTCGGCTGAAAGTTTTCCTGTTCTAAATTTCCAAGAGTTAACCTTTGAATCTGCAGAAAGCATACGGTCAACTAATTGTCCTGAACTCATTTCCAAAGAGAAGATAGCGACAGGAACATTGTGATTGACAGCAGCTTGTCTTGCGATATCGAGTGCTAAAGCAGTCTTTCCCATAGAAGGTCTGGCTGCAAGGATGATGAGGTCTGATTTTTGAAGACCAGAAAGCATGTTGTCTAAGTCTCGGAAACCAGTTGGAATACCTCGAAGAGCCCCACCAGATTTGTGAAGATTTTCCAATCTTTCCCATGCTTCACCTAGAGTATCTTTTATATCTGTGAATTTTTTTGAACTTCCTGATGTTGAGATCTCAAAAACTTCTTTTTCTGCTTTATCGATTATCTCTTCAATTCCTTCAGTTGAGGAATATCCCATTTCACTTATTTTTTCTGCAGCTTCGATCAATCGGCGAAGAAGATATTTATTCTTTACTAGTTCAGCGTAATAGACAGCATTTGCTGTTGAAGGGACACTTTGAACGAGTTCTGTTAGGTAACTTTTTCCACCAATGGCTTGAAGGATATTCTTATTCTCCAATTTCGTTGAAAGTGAAAGAAGATCGATGGGTTCATTTTTGGAAAAGAGTTCCATCATTCCAGTGAAGATCATTCGATGTTTTTCTGCATAAAAGGATTCTGGAAATACTAGATCAGCAACATCGTGAATAACATCTGGTCGGAGCATTATTGATCCTAGAAGTGCCATCTCACTTTCGATATGTTGAGGTGGAATGCGAAGATTCTCTCTTCTTATACTTTTTGTGATTGCCATAGTTACCATTCTATCAGGTCATAAATTTCATGAAAGCTTCAAAAGGTGAAATAACTGTGTGTAAGGTGGGGAGAAACTTTTATAAAAAATACCCAGCCTTTTTCGGTTGGGTCTAATTAAAAATTAATGCAGGATTCCACCTGTTTATTGCTCGTTTGGCTGCTTTTTCAAGCCTATCCTTTTTAAGCCTTTTGTAGTATGTGAGGTCATCAAATACTACTGCAAAGATCCATGCATCCCATACAGGATCAAGAAAGATAGGGTTGTAGTGTCTGTAATTCAGTTCGATCTCACCCGGTATGTTGATAATATCAACGCACCTTTGCCAGTCTTTTGAGGGTGCTACTCCCCAAGCATGAAAAAAATTTCCCTGGTCCCTCTTATCGAGATATCCAATGAGAGTTTCTCCATCCTCAGGGGTTGCTCCTTCTGCGATCGGTCTTTCGTCCGTGTAGTCTGTCACGAGATCGTGCCAAACATTGCGGAAACAGCTGAGATTGAAATATATTTTACCGCCTGGAATTTTCTCGTTATGTGCAAAACCATAGAATCTATGGAAGTACGGGATATATCCTGTTGCTTTTCTCTCGAACAACAAGATCTCTTTTGCATGGTCGATATCGGAAGCGTCTTCTCCGATGATAATAGGTTGGTCGTTGTCTGCACCTGTCGGGACGATCAATCTAGTATCACAGGGTTTTGTTGCTGTGAATTCGACTTTTGCGTAAGAGAGTCTTGATATTTCTTCCCTGATCCTTTCAAGAATGTGTATGTTCATAATTCTGCCCTGATAAATACCATTATCATTTAAGGCTGTCAATCTTTTATAGTATGTTTATTCATCTATAATTTACGTCCATGAAAGCCGTTATATTAGCTGCAGGAAAGGGGACCCGTATGGGTGATCTTTCTATTGAGACCCCAAAGCCTATGCTTAAGGTCTTAGGTAAGACCTTACTAGAACATAAGCTTGATAGTCTTCCAGATTCGATCAATGAAGTTGTTATTGTGATCGGACATCTAAAAAATAAGATCACAGAAACTATTGGCGATCTATATAAGGGCAAAAAAATAACCTATGTGGTTCAGGAGGAACTTTTAGGAACTGCACATTCTATCTTTTTATGTAAAGAGGAGCTTAAGAATGAAGAGAAATTTTTAGTGATGATGGGAGATGATATTTATTCTAAAGAAGACATGGAAGAATGTCTCAATAATGCTTGGTCTATTGGTGTATGTGAAGCAGATACATTAAAGAATAAAGCAAAAGTAATTTTTGATGAGCAAGGAAATATACAAGAGATCATCGAAAAATATCAGGGAAGTGAAGCGGGATTTATCTGTACTGGAATGTATGCTCTTACACCAAATATCTTTAATTACGAGATGGTAAAGATCCCAAATGGAGAATATGGTCTTCCTCAAACAATTCTTTCTGCAAAAAAAGATCTCAAGATAAAAGCGATCAAAGCTCATTTTTGGCTTCAGATAACTTCACCAGAAGATCTAAAAACAGCTGAGACTTTTCTTAGTGTAAAAAATAAAAATAGTTAGATCTTTTTTACTTCTTGCTCTGCTGATCTATCAATTATCTCAAAACCGAGATCTTTTACTTTTTCTCTTATCTCGTCTGCTTTTTTCCAATCTTTATTTTCTTTAGCTGTCTTTCTCTCATCAAGAAGTTTTTGTACCTCTTTGGGAATTTCTGTTTGAATTTTCTTTGATGTTCCCAGATCTAATCCAAGAACTTTATCAAAGTCTACGATCGTAGCTTTTTTATCCTCATCAGATAGGGAAGTGTCTTTTAATATTTCCCAGACGATAGCTAAAGCTTTTGGTGTATCAAGATCATCGTTTATAGCTTCTATGAATCTATCTTTGTATTTTTGATCTATCTTTCCAACTCCTTCAACTTTTTCGATATTTGAGGTTAATCTTTCAAGTGCGGTCTGAGAAGCCTTTATTGCATCTAAGGAAAAATCCATTCGGGTTGAATAGCGTGATTGCAAAAGCCAATATCTGTATGAAAGAGGTTTGATGCCTTTTTCGATCAGAGTATCTAATGTCAGAAAATTTTCTCCAGATTTTGCCATCTTATCTTGTCCTATTGTTATGTGATTGTTGTGCAACCAGTAATTAGCAAGGAGTTTTCCTGTAGCAGCTTCAGATTGAGCTATTTCGTTGTTGTGATGTACTGGAATATGGTCTATTCCTCCTGTGTGTATATCGAATGTATCTCCAAGATATTTCATGGACATAGCAGAACACTCAATGTGCCATCCAGGGAAACCTCTTCCAAAACTTGCTTCAAACCCTATTCCTCCTTTATCTGCAAATTTCCACAATGCAAAATCCCTCTGGTCTTTTTTTTCTTGGTTAATGCTTATCCTAGATTCCATTTCCAGATTTACTCCAGAAGAAAGGAGTCCGTAATCTGGAAGCTTATCTGTATCAAAATAGATACCATCAGTTGTTTTATAAGCAAAACCTTTTTCAAGGAGGGTCTCAATGAGTTTTGTTTGAGCTAATATCTCATCACTTGCAAAGACAAATCTTTCAGGGGGAATTATATTCATCTTTGAAAGATTTTCTTTGAATATCTCAAAGTAAAAATCTGCAACGCTACGCAAATTCTCGAGAGTCATTGCTTTTCCTTCTCTTTTTAATGCTTTGACCATCTTGTCTTCGCCATCGTCAGCGTCAGAGGTCAAATGTCCAATGTCCGTGACATTCATTATATGTTTTACTTCATATCCGTTGTATCCCAGAGTTCGTTTCAAAATATCTGCAAAAACATATGCACGAAGATTTCCTATATGAGGATAGTTGTAGACGGTTGGTCCGCAAGAATACATCCCGACCTTATTCTTGTTTATGGAAACAAATTTTTCTTTTTTTCTACCTAAAGTATTAAAAAGATAGATATTTTTTCGAAAAAAATCATTTAAAAAAATCATTCTCAAATTATACTATGTGTCAGATGAAAAATCTCTATAGTGGTCTAGTTCTCCAGATATCAATGCAGAAATGATCAATATATTGCATCCTATTGATATAAATGGTCCTTATTGTCTAATTTCTTGCTCGAAAGACTCTTCTTTGAGATAATGACTCTTATGAATTACAAACTTTGGGCAAAGCGAATATCTATTGGAATTGTATCTGTTTTCTTGTTGACGACGGCATTCTTTGCTGGAATTTACACTGATGCAAAACTTGCTGATAGTTCGATGATCTCAAATGTTATTTTGAATGGTTCATCTGGTAAACCTGATCAAGTAGATCTTTCAACATTCTGGAAGGTTTGGCAGGCATTGGATGAGAATTATGTATACACAGGAACTTCAACTGCAACGACTACAAGTCAGGATAGGGTCTATGGAGCTATCAAAGGAATGGTTGCATCTCTAGGAGATCCTTATACTCAATTCTTTCCTCCAGAAGAAAATAAAGATTTTCAAACTGAACTTTCAGGAAGCATAGAGGGGGTTGGTATTGTTGTTGGAGTAAAAGATTCTTCACTCGTTGTTATTTCTCCTGTGAAAGGTTCTCCGGCAGATAAGGCTGGTGTTTTGGCTGGAGATAAGATCGTAAGTATTGATGGTAAAAATTCAGTCTCGATCTCTGCTGATGATGCTGTAAAGCTTATCAGGGGGGCAAAGGGAACAAAAGTTGAAATGGTATTTGATAGAAAAGGACAGAGAATAGATGTTACTCTGGTCAGAGATGTCATCACTGTACCTGCTGTTGAGACCCAAAGAATAAACGGTAATATCCTTGATATAAAGATAAATGAATTTGATGCAAATGTCTCAAGTCAGTTCAGGTCAGCTCTTAAGGAATTTACAGCAGGCAATTACACAAAAATGATAATTGATGTTAGAAATAATCCTGGAGGATATCTTGATTCTGCTGTTGATATGTCTAGTTGGTTCGTGCCGGCTGGCAAGGTCATCGTTACAGAAGATTTTGGACCAGGAAAAGATAAAATAGACCATAAAAGCAATGGCAATGGACCTCTTAATCTTGATGGAAAGATTGTGATCCTTGCTAATGAAGGAAGTGCTTCAGCAGCTGAAATATTTGCAGGAGCTTTGCAGGAATATAAGATAGCAAAAATAGTTGGTGCTCAGACATTTGGAAAAGGTTCTGTTCAAGAATTGATACCTATCACAAGTGATACTTCTTTGAAGGTAACGATCGCAAGGTGGCTTACTCCAATGGGTAAATCAATATCAAAAGAGGGACTAACTCCAGATATAGTGGTTCCTATGACAGATAAGGATTATGCTGCTGGAAATGATCCACAGTTGCAAAAAGCTGAGGATATATTAAGCTCAAATTAGTTAAAAATTATTAAATAATCAAAAACAGTATGAAAGTAATTCTATTAAAGGATATACCAAAATTAGGTAAGAAATTCGAGGTAAAGGAAGTTGCAGAAGGATATGCGCTTAATATGCTTATTCCAAATGGTAGTGTTAAACTTGCAACTCCAAAAGCTCTGAAAGATGTTGAAGCTCTTAAGGTTGAGCAAGCTGCTCAGCTTAAGATCCAGGAGGACCTACTTGCCAAAAATCTTCATGAGATCGATGGAAAAGTTGTAGAGATAAAAGTCCAAGCAAACAAACAAGGTCATCTTTTTGCAGGTCTTCATGCTCCTGAAATAGTTGAATACATCAAAAATTCTACCCATGCAGAAATTTTGCCAGATTTTATTACTCTCGAGAAACCAATAAAAGAAATTGGTGACCACAAGATCGAGATAAATGCATCAGGAAAAAAAGCCTTCATTACACTCTCAATATCTGCTAAATAAATAATTAAGGTAGGAGAAACTTTTCCACCAACAAATTGTGTTTATGTTGTTTTCTAAAATCTGTGTAGGGTATATAATTTTGTCATGCTCAAGAATAAAAGATCAGTTTATACCTTGTTGGGTATATTTTTAATTTTCATTATTTTATTTATATATTTTTGTACATCTTCGAAAAATAAGATATCGACGTCATATAAAAATCCTGTAGCAAGCGATTTTAGTATTAATCCGCCGGAGGGCTGGAAACAAGTTATTGATTTAAGTAGTACAACTTCTCCTTCAAATTTAACTATACAGTATTTATCTCTTGGAATTCCTGCAATTTTTAGCATGGGGACATCAACTCCGAAACTTTTTGAAAATACTGATCCGGTAATTTTTGTAACAGATAGGAAAATTATAACTAATGATAAATATAAAGATCCTGCAGATGTTGTTTCTGTTAAAGAGTATGCCGCTAAAGTGAAAAATAATTTTGTGCCTATTGCGCTTGAGCCAGCCGAAAATTATAAGCTTATCGAAGATGAAGCTGTAACATTAAATGACGGGACTCCGGCATACCTTATTGGTAATTCCTTTGATGCATCTGCACATGTATCCTCTCAGTCTATTAAAACAACGAGTTCCAAAAATATTCAAGCAACGAGTTCTCCTGTAGAACAATCTGGACAGGTTATGCATTTTCGCGGTCTTTATCTTATTGTTATGAAAAATAATAGATTATATGTGGTTACAGCTACAACGGACCAGAGTAAGTGGAATGAATACAGTGATTCTTTAAAAAAGACTCTCTTGGGTTTTCAGGTTAGTAAAATATGAATTCAATATTTCACAAATATTTAGGAAAATATTTTTTTGTATATATTTTATTTTCATTTACTATTCTTCCTAAGTTTGCTTCTGCAAATGAAGTAACGTGGAATTTTTATGGATATCCTCCTCAACCACCTGTCTCAAATGCTCCAGGTGGAAGCAGTGATAATTATGGTCATGGTTTTTCAGCTCAACCGTCATTACAATGTGGAGGTTCTATATTTATGCGATGGCAGTCTGCAGAAAGTGCAACTTATAATGATAGTGGTAAAACATACAGATGTTGGGATGCTGGATATGTTGGGTCAAGTCATATAACAGGATGTTTTATATATGGATCAACAACTTACTATAATATTTATCAGCAATTAGATGCTTACAACCAAGTTGCTATTGCCACAAATTATACTGGAACAAGTTTGACTTACACTCCTACAAATAATGGATCTGGTCTGGATCCTGTATCTGATGAAAGAGTAAATCCTATTAGCTCACAACATAGTGATATTACAAACATAATAACTGGTGATGTTACAAATTCAGCATCAGATCCTAAAAACTATAGTTATATTTATAATTTCAATATTCAAGCATGTAATTCTCCGATTAATGGCCAGCTAACTAATGATCAGCCTTGCAACCCAAATTTTACTCACTCAAATGTTATTCCAAATTATTATGTTGGGAGTTATATTCAACCTGCTACTGTTTCCAGTGCCTGTACTCCAAATCCTCCGTACAAACTAAATGCGGATGTGTCCACAAAACAGTGTGGAGCTATTGACCTTTCATGGCAAAATATACCCGAGTTTCTTTCTGGAAAGAGTCCGACAACTGCATATAAAATATATAGAGCAAATGTATATAGTCCAAGTGGTCAAGCTAAAACTGTATGTAATGGAAATACTCCTTGTTTCCAATCAGTTGATACTTCTGACCCTTCTGATTATTGGGGTAGTTTTGGTAGAGATTATTCCGGTACTGAAAATTATTCTTACAATAATAGAATTGGCACAGGTGAAGTTCCTGGAAACTATACGCTTATTGCTACAATTTCTCCTGATTCTACAAGCTACACTGATTCAACTGCCTTTCCTTATCCAGGAGATCTGTCAAACGGTCAGACGTTTATAGGTTATAAATATAAAGTTGTTGCTGTAAATAGTTTTGGTGAGAGTTCTGATTATTTGATTAGTTATAAAAATTACTATTCCAATACCGGACATTTTGAATATGGTTGGTATGATACTGATCCTCCATCAGCTCTTTGGTGGCCGTATTACTACGGCGGTTCAGCTCCAACTCTTCCAGATCCATATTCTGATACGCACTATGTATACATATATACAAAAGGAGCAGTTAAAAGTTCTGGTTCTTGTGTTCCTAATGGTCCAGGACAGTTGAGAGCTAGGCCTTCTTCTCAATGCGGAGGAGCTATTGATGTAAGTTGGGAGAACATACCTGAGTTTCTTTCTGGAAAGACTCCTGTAACTGCATGGAGAATTTATCGTTCGCCGGTATATTGGGATGGTAAGGTGTATTGGAATACTGACAGTAACGGCAATTCTACACCAAATCTGGTTAATGGTAGTTATTCTTTATTAGCTACTATTCCTCCAAGTTCAACAAGTACGAGTTATCTTTATACAGATAAGAAAACACTTCCTTATCCAACAGATACTCTACAAGGATACCCATTTTATGGTTACAACTATAAAGTTGTTGCTGTAAATAGTTTTGGTGAGAGTACTGAAACTTTAGCAGATTTGGAACTTCATGGAAATTATTATTTTTCATCAAATAGCTGGAATTTATTTCATTACTATTATAGTGCTAGTAGTGGGTATGATATTCAATATTATGACGATACTTACAAAACAGGCGATAGTGATGGTGGCTATCCTTGGTATACAACGACAGGTTCTTCAAATGCCTGTGCTCCTACTGGTGTAAAAGTAACTCCTGGACCTTTGTGTGGACAAATGACTGTGAGTTGGGATTCTAACCCTCTAGCTAGATATTGGTATGTGCTCGGTAAATATACATATTCATATTACAGCACAGTTGGTTATAACTTACCTGCAACCACAACATCATTCATAGACGATTTAAAAAACCATTCCGATTCAATTACCAGTCCATACAAAGCCTCGGTTGTGAGTTATAAAGTTCAAGTAAACTATGATGCTACCAGTCCCGAGGTTTATGCTACAAGTACTGCATGTACCTTTCCTGCTCCGACAGGAGTTGTGGCTGTGACGGGAGATTCTTGCGGAGGAAATATCAGCTTAGGATGGAGTCAGGTGCAAGGTGCGAGCGGATACAGAATCTATAGATCAGATTCTCCGACAGGAGTTTTCACTCAAATTGCCACAAGTACTTCATACAGTTATTACACAGGATATTATCCATTCACAGATTCCTCTCTGTCAGGAGGAACAACTTATTATTATAAAATTGATGCGTATCCAAGTGGAGGAGGTTCTTCGACTCCTAGTTCTGTTGTTTCTGCTGTTTCTTCTGACATTTGTCCTGCAACTTTTGACTGTTATCCATCTTCTGATTATGTCTCAGCTGGGGATCCTGTGACTTGGACAGCAGTTGTTACTGGTGGAACAGGGGGTCCTTATACATATAATTGGGGTGATAACAATAATTCTCTATATGATAATCATACTGATAGTTTAGATACCTCATATAGTTATTATGGATATCAGCCAATGTCTCTTCAAGTCATAGATGCTAATGGAAATCCTATTCCTGTTGATGGTTCGTATGATACTTCAAATCCATGGAAGCAATGTTCAGGCTACGTATATGTGTCTCCACCTAGTCTTTCTTTCAATTGTAGTCCAGATCAGAGTTCAGTTGGAATTGGAATTCCTGTAACATGGAGTGTTTCAAATATAGTTGGTGGTAGTGGAAACTATTATTATGATTGGTATGATCCATCAAATTCTTCAGAGTATTACGATACTTCTGCAACTGAATCTTATAGTTCTGCAGGATCTCAAGGCATGTATCTTTCTTTATATGACTATGATACAGGATCCTATAGTAATTGGGTGCAGTGTTCTCCAAATGTTGATGTTGCTCCAGATTGTACTGACCCAGATGGTACTTCAAAAACATATTACAGTGCTCCTATGAGTACAAATTGCGATCTTATATCTGAGACAAGGACTTGTAATAATGGTGCATTGGATGGAGATAGTAATTTCAATTATTCTTCCTGTTCAAACACTACAGTTCCAGCAACTATAAAAGATTTCAAATTGAATCAAAACACTATAAATAAAGGAAGTAGCTGTCAACTTACATGGGATCTGAATAATGCAAATGAAAACACCACTTGTTCTCTATATCGTAATTCAACAAATAGTCTTATTTCTGATTACACTCCTGCCTATTCTTCTGGATCCTATACCGATAATGGGATAACAAACGAGACTACGTATAAACTTATTTGTGGAGAATTAGATGAGAATGGAGTGTTGACCAGTACGGATACTAAATACGCTACTTGCTATATAAATCCAACAAGTAAAGAACATAGTTAAACCTTATACAAAAAAACGCGCTAACATAGCGCGTTTTTTTGTATAAGGTTTGAAAAGGGAAGTTTAGCTTGCTTTTACACTCACTATCTTTCTTACTGTTGATGTACCATCAAAGTTCTGCTTTCTTTTCTGTGAGAATTCAACAATTCCAGCTTTAAGTGCAAATAGAGTGTGGTCTTTTCCCATACCGATATTCTTACCTGCTAAAACTCTTGTTCCTCTCTGTCTTACGATAATACTTCCTGGTTTTGCAGTCTGACCTGCAGAAAGCTTAATTCCAAGATATTTTGGATTTGAATCTGTAAGGTTTTTGGCTGTTCCGCCGGCTTTTTTATGTGCCATGGTCTTTTTTCTGTTAAACTATTAATTAAACTAATGGATAAACGTATATGGGCGAAATTATAAAAGAAATGAGCTCAAAAATCAAGTCTTGGCTTGAATTATTTAAGAGTAAAAAAGAGCAGATCCTACTTTCAGCTGTGATCATTCTTGTTGCTCTTTCTTCCTTTGCTTTGGGTAGATATTCGGTAGAAGATCGATCTAATGGTAAAGAGGACTCTTTTTCTTCAATTTCTTCAGAGGTAGATCATCAGCAAAAAAATAAAGATACAGAAACTGATAGTCTTTCTTCTAAGGATGGATCTATCGTAGCTTCTAAGAACGGTACAAAATATTATTTATTGACCTGCGGGGGTTCAAAGAGAATCTCTGAAAATAACAAGATATATTTTAAAGATGAGGAGGAAGCAAAGTTGGCGGGCTATTCAAGAGCTTCAAATTGCAGCTTTTAGTTTTTCCACTATCTACTTACTACTTTCCACTGTAAACTATTTCCATGATCGTCTTAGACATAGAAACAACTGGTACAGACCCAAAATTTCACTCGATAGCTTCGATCGGAGCTATTGATTTTGCTGAACCAGAAAGAGGTGAGTTCTATGCTGAATGCAGGATATTTAAAGGAGCCAGAATAGAAAAGGAAGCTTTAGCTGTTAACGGCTTTACTGAGGCTGAGCTAGTTGATCCAAGTAAGAAGACCGAGGAAGAGATTATTAAAGAGTTCTTTGATTGGGCGAAAAAGTCTAAGGATCATACAATGTCTGGACAGAATCCTCATTTCGATACTTCTTTTCTTGTGGCTGCAGCTGAGAGATCCCATCTAGATTTTTCCATACCTAAGAGGGTGGTGGATCTTCATAGTGTTTGTCTGGCTCATATGATCTGGAAGGGAATTGTTCCACCTCTTTCTCACAATCGGTCCGATCTGAATTCAGATTCGATAATGAAATATGTTGGAATACCACCAGAAATACACCCGCATAAGGCTATAAATGGGGCAAGGATAGAGGCAGAAGCGTTTTCCAGACTTCTCTATAACAGACCTTTTTTTGAAAGCTACAAGGCATATCCAGTGCCTTGGCTAGAGATATAAAATTAGACAATAAATAGGCTATATTTGTCAAATGGTTATATCAAAAATATCCTTATTTGGAGCCATATTTTTATTGTACCTATATCTATTTTTCCTATTTTATCATTGACATTACTTGTTAAATTTGATACTATGTTGTGGATCAGATTAAGTCTGGTCATTTTATTTAGTGCAACCGTGTAAGAGATTTCCCGCCGAGAACTTCTATTTTCAAATTGACAAGCTTTAAGCTTCCAAGAAAATAAAGTTGTTCAACGAAAGGGGATACGGCTAAAGAGCAATGGACACATGGATTACAAACTAAGAAAAGGCTTATTATAGAAATCATCGCAGGATTAGGACTCTTGGCTGCTGGATTAAATCCTCAGACAGACGTCCTCACAGCAAGTACTGCTCCTTCACAAATTGAAGTATCGATCTCTCAGACAGCTAGTTCTACCACCGCTCAAGTCGCACAAAGTGCGAGTGATGCCACTAATAGCACTAGTACAAAACCTAAGAACGTAGGAAATTTGGTAAAAGAATATTTTAAGGATATTCCTGTAATGCAAGATATCGCTTATTGCGAATCACGTAACAGACAATTTAATCCTGACGGTACCGTTTTTAGAGGAAAGGTCAATCACAATGATGTCGGAGTTATGCAAATAAATACCGATTATCACTTGGATAGATCAAAAGATCTTGGTATGGACATATTCACAACAGAAGGGAATATGGAATATGCCAGACAATTGTTTGAAAAAGAAGGGACAACCCCTTGGGATTCATCTTCAAAATGTTGGAGCTCTAGATCAAACCACGTAGCAATGAAATAAAGAAAAACCCCGCCAAGTGCGGGGTTTTTCTTTTGCCTATAAAAATTTTCTTACAGGCCAGACTAGGATCTCTGCGATCTTTTGCCTAAAAGGTCGGTTGTTCCATTCACTAATTGTTAATTCTTTTGAAAGTTTTAGATCATCTAGAAATTGCTTTTCAAGTTCAAATGCGAAATTCTTGTCTTTGCTGACAAGATTTCCTTCAAAATTGTATCTCAAACTTACGTTGTCTAAGTTGAGGCTACCTATTGTTGACCAAATACCATCAGAGACAGCTGTCTTTGAGTGGATCATTGATTTCTCGTATCTGAATATTTTTATACCATCTTTCAATAGGTCACCAAAAAATGTCCTGCTTCCGACCTCTATCAAAATGAATTCCGGATTTTTGGGAATGAGTAAACAAACTTTTACTCCTCTTTTGCTGGCATTTTTTATTTCTCTGAGTAGGCGTGAGTCTGGTAGGAAATAGGGAGTTGTAAGATATAGATAATGTTTTGTATTCTTTATTGCTTTTATAAGTTCTCGATAGATAAATCTTTTCATTGGTAAAGGCGCATTGGTCAGATACTGAAATTTTTCTTCATAATTTGTTTTTATTTTTTTGAATAGATATTCTGGCTTTGAGTATTCTTTGTTCCACATTATTTCAAAAGATCTTTTCATTTGATTTACAACTGGTCCTGTTATCTTTACATAGCTTTCTCTCCAGCCTTGCATTTCTTCAGCTAAACAAATTCCACCGGTAAAACCGATTTCGTCATCGATCACCATTAATTTTCTATGATCCCTAAAATACCAGAGAGATTCTCGATTTGGATTCCAGGGAAAGATCGAATTAAAAAAAACTAAAGAGATACCTTTTTTTGCTAATTCTTCTTTTGTTCCAGATCGATAAAGAGGGAAGCTTCCTAGTTCGTCGCAAAAGATCCTTATCTTTAATCCTTCGTCAGCTTTTTTTAACAATAGATCAATGAATTGATTTCCAATATTATCGTTGATAAAGATGTATTGTTCGAGGTCTATACTTTTTTTAGCGATCTTGATCTCTTTCAACATTGCCTCCCATGCTTCTTCTGAAGTTAAATAGAACTGCCATTTTGTATCATCTATATCATTAGTCATCATGTCTATGATTATAACTCTTTTTCTTCAACAAGTTCATAGATATATATTCATTTTTATCTGATAGAATTATATAAATATGAGTTGTTACTTTGAATTTTTGGCTGATAATGGCCACAGATATTGCATCGCAGGAGTGAGTGAAGGTGCAATTATGGATGTCACTAAACAAGGGAAAGAACCAGACGAAAATTTTAGACATCTTATTGGAGATGCTCAAAGGTTCCTTAGTTTTAGTGAGATCTCGGAGGACTATATCCTTGAGAACCATCCATACGCCTCACATTACATTTATATGTCCAAAGGGATTTTCGCTTCAGACAGTTCAACGAAAGTATTTTGGATCTATTGATTGATCAAGTCTGCAGAATCTGCAAAAAAATACAAGAACAGGTCTTAAACAAAAGACCTGTATTTTATTAAGACCTATTGAAGGATAGGAAATAAAAGTTTTCGAATTTATTTCTGAAAAATATTTTAAAAATAAATTTACAGGGCGAGAATCTTTTTAATACATTTAATAATACATTTGGGATAATTGGGATAATAAAAAAAACTATATCTCATACACAAGGGAACTAGTCAATTTTCAATTTCTTAGTTTTAAAGGTCTCCTTATAACCATGTCGCACAATATATCTTTTGCGACATCATAATGTCATTTTTTAACCCGCATATTGCGGGATTCGAGGCTGGCCGTGTATTTATCTCCTATCGAAGATCATTGCCGAATAGTATACACGTTCAAATAATTTTGTACAAGGGCCGAATTATGTGGATAACTTACTGAGAATTTATGCAGCCGACAATTGCCCGGTTTGCGCATAAGCAAGTTGCCTGTGTGCGATTCCTGCAAGCTCTGGCCTACTCAACTTTGTATAATGCGAGATTGTCAATGGCGTGCTGTGTCCGACAAGTTGGGCAATGAGGGCATCTGGCACGCCGAGTATTGCCAGCCGGTGAATGAAGCTGTGCCGGAATGAATGAGGACATAATTTTCGTTTGATGTTTGCGAGCTTTAATGCACGTTGGAACATTCTCTGAGCCGAACGATTGCTCAAGGCTCCGCTACTTGCGTCCATGTGTTTTGTGGCGAAAAGTAATTCAGTATCCACAGGCCCGGAATTGATGCGTTCCACTAAATAGCTGTGTAGAACCGCATCAGTGTCTGGATTCCAATAAACTCGTCGAAAACGGATCGTTTTTTCTGTATGAACCACCGCTGATTTGTCCTCTTCGATGGCGTCGATTTCCAGGCTCATCAACTCTCCAATGCGCAGTCCTGTATCATGCAAAAGCATGATAATTGCGAGACCGCGTAATGGGATCGGATTCACGGAACGGAGGACGCTAACAATTTTTCGGAATTCATCCTCTGTAATTGCCAAGTGGGAATTTGATATCCCTTTCGGAACCCGAATATAATAGAGCGGAAATCTTAATCTCCCCTGTTCCGAAAAATATCGGAGGTAATTGTGAATCACATTCAAAGCATACTCGATTCCACGAGATGCGTGGCGTCCCTGTAAACTTTGCGCGAATGCCGCGTAATCAGTATGGTTTATCGCCTCTGGCGGTTTGTTCACGAATGCTTGAAAGCGCGTCACCCATAACCGGTATGCCCGGTATGCTGATTTTGAGTATGACCGCTTCCACGAAAGATACTCCTCTACTAGTTCTTCATTTGTGTTGGTTTTGACTGGAGTAACAACAGAAATTTTCGGGGAAATATCCAACCACCAACGATTCAATATCGTCTTCATGTATTTGTTTGATTAGTCTTGTAACACCCATCTTGAATTCGAGCGAAAGCCACAAATTCAAAAAAGGCAGCTAACAGGTGCGCGCAATCCCGTTATTAGATAGCTTACCGTACAACACAGAAATCTGTCAATGTACAGGGGTAAAGAGGCCAAAATGAACATTTGGTTGAAAAGAATCCAGTGATTTTCTTCTACAAACTAGCTATGTAGAGGCAATCGCCTCCATAACGACGAAAAACCCTTGAAATACAAGGGTAGAACGACTTCCCA
>CAZKTY010000004.1:0-28335 GCA_964555825.1 uncultured Candidatus Saccharibacteria bacterium | reverse complement strand
GATTGATAAAAAAGATATACCCCTTATTATTGATCAGCCGGAAGACAATCTAGATAACCAAAGTGTGTTTAATGTGCTAACTCATTTTATTAGGTCTGCTAAGAAAAAACGACAAATTATTGTTGTAACCCATAATCCTAATCTTGCGATTGGGGCAGATGCTGAACAGATTATATATGTGAATCTCGATAAGAAAGATAAGTGTCGTTTCATTTATGAAACTGGATCAATTGAGAATCCAATAATAAACAGACATGTTGTAGATATATTAGAGGGGACAATGCCAGCCTTTGATAAACGCAGATTGAAATATCTACGTTAATATTATTTTAACTTTTCTTCGAAAGTCCATCTAGTAGTTACTAGAGTATTCTCTTTGTTTCAGCCAATAAATTCTTAGTCAAACTTAAATTCCAAGCATTAAGATCATTGTTCCACTTCTTGTGTTTCAGGAACTGTTCCCAAGTCAATTCTAGTATTCTCTTAGGCTTAAAATCTTTTGAGAGTCGAATGACTACAACATAATCAAATTGTTTCTTTGGAATCTCTTTAACATCTTCACTTAGACCCCAAAAACAACTCATAGCGGTATTTGTTTCGGTTACAGTCTTGATACTATATCTTTCTCCTTTTTCATTCACAGCGTCAACATTTAGTATTTCTTCAGACGGGACATGTAGATTAGGTAATCCCTTATTTGAATTGTATGTTTCGATGGCTAAAGATTCACCAAGTTTGCCAATTTTATTTTTCGGCATATTTTTACTGTACATTAGATATTTTTGCTTTAAGTAAGGTTATTAGTTGTGACATTAAAGAAGATATTTCTGCTTCAAGTGAAGCAATAATAGATTGCTCATCAGTAGAAGTAGCCGTAGAAGAAGAATCTGTTGAGGAGGAAATAATATTTGATGTTTGAATAAGATTTGAGATTAAGGTTGAAGTTGATGAGGTAGTTGTTAGATTGTTGTTAGTTATAAGACTATTAGTCATTGTGCCTGTGTCGGTTGCTGAGAGATTTTGTAAATAATCTAACTTTTGAATGTTATCAGGAGTAAGTCCTCCTGCTATTATCGAAGAAATTAACTTCTGTTTATTGTAAATTCCTTCCTGGTCTTTACAGTTTATTGGATTTCTCTGATTTATTGTTTCATTAGGATTACAGGTAAAAGGAGAAGATTTAAGTATGCTTAATCCTTCGGTTGAGGTTCCAAATACATAAGTATTTCCTCCTATGACTGAATAATAGAAAGAGGTTTGACCTGGTTGAGCTATTGAAGAAGTAGCAAGATTTGTAGGTATGTTAGGAGAGATACTTGAATAATCAACCCCAGGTTGTAATACGATTACAGAAGCTTTTGCTATCAAAATTGATGATGTAATGAAAACTCCTACAAAAAATAAAAATATAATTGTTTTTTTCATATTTTTTTAATTAACTTCTAATTTCTAAAATGGAATAGTATCGCAAACTCTTTCAAATTAAGATCCTCTTATTGTTATCTCTAAATTTGCTGATTTCATTAACTGGAGAAGCCTAGTGAGTTCACTATGAGAGGGAGTCTCTGTTATTTTGCTTGTAATTGTCGAAATCATCTCTTTTAGATCAATGATTTTTATCTGACAGTTAGGTAGATTATCTTGAAATATATTAAAGTCCTCAAAGCTTTCTTTGTTTCCTTTGTAATGAGAGACAGCTAAATAGAAAACAAATTCTTTTTGTCCTGAAAGCTTGTAGATTTTTTCAATGAGAGCTTCTGACCAGATAGGAAAAGCAATCTCTCTGAATCTCTCAGACATACTTCTTCCTCTAATCACTTTGTTAGGGTCTTTTTCTAAATTATTTAAGATTTCGTTTATATCTATTCCTCTTTGTTCACTCTTACAGCTGACAACTACTACTCTGTTAGGATCACCAATCTCTTTAAGTGGATGAATGGCAAGAACATCAATATCAGAATGTGTTTGTTTAGAATCTTTTGGCCTATATGAAATGTTATGTTGGGTAAAGTATCCAAGTTCTCGAAGATAGTCTTCTGTGATTTGTTCTAGGATGTCGTTTGTCATAAAACTAAGTCCTAGTGGGTAGCAAAAAGCCTACCACTAGGTGAGCCTTACGGCTCCTACACAAGTTTCCCTGTGCAACGCACGATACGCCCTAATGATAGGTTTTTTGGTATCGTGCGAATTTCGACCATATCCCATAAAAATGTATGGGGGTTAGGTCTTCAATATTCAGTTGTGGATTAAGTATATAGGGTAAAAAGAGGTTATGGAAGTCCAGTCTTACTAGTGATTTGAAGATATCTTTTCATTTCTTTGTATTTTTCTGATTCAAAACCTCATCCGCGACAACATATAGGATCATTCGTAGTTCGCCGTATATGCTTAGTAGCTGAACGTATTCCTTGAGTTCAGAATAATCCAAAGGTCTCCCCTAAATAACGACTTGCGTTGTGTGTTTTACCTGGTAACTTATTCTTGAGATTTAAGTTTAAAAGATAACTGACCTAGCTGTCCTGATGACAAAATTTTAGCCACTTAGTCACTTAGGACAGTTACCTAAAAGACAAAATTATTTAAAGACATGAAATTCGATTCTAAAATTATTGAACAACTGAAAAATCTTTTAAGTAAAAAAGGTTTTCTAAATACGATTCTTAGGTGTCGTGACAGATTAGAAATTCCTAGGGATGGCTTTAGTACCAACGATAAGCAACAGGATTTTATAAATGATAAAAAGAAATTAAAAAGATTAGGTTTATACACGGCGGTAATAATAAAAGTATTTGAATTGAGGGAAGAGTTAAGTTTCGCGCTATTTTGGTATATTTTGTCAGACAAATTTCTTAGCCGAGAAACAGCACCAGGAGATTTTTTTTGGGATGAATTTCATAATGTAACCGTAAATGTTAAAAAAGACGAAACACTTATTCATATTTTTCCTGGGGCAAGACGTGAAGATGTATTTAGATCTTTGCGCAATAAGTGGCCTGAAATAAAAAAGAGTTTTCAAGCTATTAATTCTAAAACGGAAAAGAGGCTAAGAAGAAAGGATAATCGAGAGCGTGATCAAGCTATCTACAACTTACACAAGCAAAAGATTTTCAGAGCTGACGGTAAAATTAATCAGAGAAATGCAACAGACTATTTTATTCATGAAGGTGTAGACAGGAAATTAGTTCCAGGCTTTATTAGGCTAAAAGATTTCAAATTAATAAGTCTCGATTTACCCAAGACAGCTTCTGCTATCAAGACAGTTATTGAAAAACAGAGAAAAATCTGGAAAAACATTTAAGAATTAATATATTTTCACACCGTTTTTAAAAGTTTTGTAAAAACGCAAAATACCTCATTTTTCATGGGAAGCTTTAATTTCATCCTTGAGCGGATGGTTATTAATTAATGCAAAACAAAATGAAAAAAAAAGAAAAGGTAGATTCGACGGAGAAAGAAATTTTAGACCCAGAGGAAGGGACATTATCTTCAACAATTGTAAGTTTGATATCAAAAGATGTGTCAGAATTCATTCAAGACGAATATGGTTCGCCTCATATAGTTCTTATAGATTCAAAAGGAAAAAACAGATTGTACAGAATTAAAAGCAAACAGTTTGGGGACTATGTAAGCTATGTAGCTTGGAAAAAAATGGAAAGAGCTATCTCTCCAGGAGTGAAATCTAATGTAATTGCGACTTTTGAAGCTAAAGCTATGTTCGAAGGGGGAAAAGTTAATTTGCATTTGAGAACAGCTTTTACTGATAAAGCCCTTTGGTACGATCTCGGAGGAGGAAGAGTTGTTAAAATAACTTCAGCAGGGTGGGAAGTAAAAGAAAATGAGGGTATATATTTTCGTTCTTTTAATCATCAGAAAATTCAAGTTGACCCTGATCCAAAAGGTGATTTCGAGTGTCTTTTCAAATATCTCCGTTTCGAAAAACAGAAAGAAAAAATCTACAAAACACTTATAAAAGCATATATTGTCTCGTCTCTTATTCCAGACATTCCACGCCCAATTCTTACTGTTCACGGGCAAGCAGGATCAGCAAAAAGTACTCTATGCAAAATTATTAAAAAGCTTGTTGATCCATCATGGGTAGAAATTTTAACTTACCCGAAGAATCCTAAAGACTTTATACAGATTCTGTCACATCATTTTTTCGCTTTCTTTGACAACCTCTCCTATCTCACAACTGACCAGAGTGATCAACTTTGTAGAGTCTGCACTGGAGATGGTTTCATCAAGAGAACTTTGTATACAGACGATGAGGACACTCTCTATCATTACAAAAGATTAGTTGGTCTGAACGGTGTCACTTTGGTCGGCAGTAAACCAGATCTTTTAGACAGATGCCTTATCATTGAACTGGAGCCAATCTCAGACAAAGATAGAATCCACGAAGATAAATTTTGGAAGGACTTCGAAATTGATCAGTCAAAAATTCTGGGCGGTATGTTTTCGCTACTTTCAGAAGCAATGCTTCTCTTGGAAGAAGATAAGATTGAATTGAAAGAAAAACCTAGATTGGCAGACTTTGCATTTTGGGGAGCTGCAATCACAGTTGCATCTGGCGGAACTACCGAAGAGTTTGTGGAAGCATACAAAGCTAATATTAACTCTCAAACTGAAGAAGCTGTAGAGAACAACTCTCTCGCTCAGACAATTATCTCTTATATGGACGGTCAAGATTGTGTTACGGAATCTGCAAAAGATTTGTTCAATATTCTTTTCTTTAAAGCACAAGATCTCGGATTGGTTCCATCTCCGACTTTTCCAAAATCTGTTGAAACACTCTGGAAAAAAATCAAAGTCATTAAGTCTGTTCTCATAAAAAGAGGAATTACATGCAGTTACAACCAAAATGACAGACCTAGAACAATCACAATTGCTAATGTGGGCTTGATTCAAGAGGTTCTCTCAGAGACTCAAGAAACAGAAACAGTTTCTAAAGAAGAGGAAAAAAAAGAATCAAAATCAGACGGAGAAAAACCAATCTGGTGGAGAAGTGGTCCCGGAATTGATAAGAAATCTTAGACAGTAAGACAGATAAGACAATAACTATTATGATTTCTAATAATTCTATTAAAAGATTCATCGAAATTTACCGGGAGTATTTTGGTGATGAATCTACAGAAGAACAAATTGCGTTAGTCGCTCAAACTCTTATTGAGATCTACAAATTGGTTTACACGAAAGATTCTGAATAGTTTACGAATCTCACGACTGGACCCACAATGCTGAAAGAAATGGAAAAGGAACTTTCCAAAATTAAATATTTTCTCTATGCAAGGCGTAGCGTTGAGGAAAGATCTGGAGAAACAGTGGTCTCGATTGAATCTCAGATTAAGGAAATGCAGGAACTTGCGATGAAGCAAGAATTAAATATCGTTGGGGTATTTAACGAAGCGAAATCAGCCAAGGAACCGTTTGTTAGAGAACAGTTCACAGAAATGATAAAACAGATCAATGCTGGTAAAGCAGACGGTATCCTCGTTTTCAAAATGGATAGATTGGCTCGTAATTCTATTGATGAGGGAACTGTTAAGTATCTTTTACAAAAAGGTATTCTGAAAAATATTAAAGCTACTGATAGAGATTTCTACCCAGATGACAATGTTCTAATGAGTGCTGTTGAATTCGGTATGGCGACACAATATTCAAGAGACTTATCTAAGCATGTTAAAAGGGGATTGAGAGCAAGATTGGATGCAGGAGTCAGACCAGGTCTTGCACCCATAGGATATAAGAACACTCACTATAGAGAAAAGGGAAAGGAAAATATTCTTGTTGATGAAGAAAAATTCTATCTTGTAAAGAAAATGTTCGAAATGATGCTTACAGGCAAATACAATGTTCTTGATGTTCTTGAAATGGCGAATAACAAATGGGGATTAAAAACAAGAGGAACTGCTTCATATTCAGAAAGAAAAATATCTAAATCAAGCATTTACACTATTCTAAGCAATCCTTTTTACACAGGACGCTTTGAATATCCTAGAAATTCAGGTAACTGGTATGAAGGTAAGTATCAGAAGATGATCTCACAAGAGGAATTCGATAGGGTTCAATGTATTCTAAAAAAGACAAAATGGTCCATGAGACCTAAAACTCATAAGTTTAAGTACACAGGAATAATGAAATGTGGTGAATGTGGAGCTTTTATCACAGCCGAGACGAAACATAAGTATCAGAAGAACGGGAATGAACATCACTACACTTATTATCGCTGTACTAAAAGAGTCAATTCAAATTGTTCTCAAAAGACGATTACAGAAACAGAACTAGAAAAACAAATCATCAAATATCTTGAAAAGATTACTATTCCAAAAGAACTGCATGAATGGGCGCTTGAAGAGCTGAAGAAATCTCAAGTGATTAACGAGTCAGAAAGAAATAGAATCATTTCAGCTAAGAAGAAGTCTCTGTCTGATTGTCAGAACAAACTCGACTCCTTATTAGAGCTGAGACTTGCTAATGAGATCACTCCTGAAGTATATGCTGATAAAAAGGGTTCTCTTGAAAAAGAAAAAGCAGAAATTAAAGAATACTTAGATAATATTGATAAAAAAGAAAATGATGAAATTAAAGAAAAGGAAGAGAAATTATCTTTTGCAGAAAGAGCTTTGAGAGAATTCAAGAAAGGCGATGACAAAAAGAAGAGAGAAATCTTTCAAGCGATTGGAACGGAACATACTTTAAAAGATAGGGAACTTAGGATTGAGATAAGCAGAATTCTTTTTAGAAGAAACTAATTAATAATATATTATGTTTTTGAGAGTCTTCTCAAAAGATGACTGTACTTATTTATAAAATCACTACTAGTAAAACTATTTTTTTCGTAAAAAGTATCACTATCAATACCATGAGAGGTGTCTAATTCTAGATCCTCTCTTATTGATTTAATAAGTCCTTTATCCATCTCTTGTCCATCAGAAAGAGTTCCTCCAATTGTCTTTTTAGAAGTTAAGATTCTTTCTTTTGCTATCCTCATAATAGATTTTGATTTTATTTTTCGTTGTACTCTTCCACTATCTAAAATATCACATCCAAAATGAGTCAAAATTTGTTTAAATTTTTTTAACGTTATTGGGCGTTCTCCTTTTTTTGTAGTCTTACTATTGTCTCGAATCCAACGTGCTAATTCATAGATTTCAGCGTCTGGATATAAATGTGTATCGTCTACTAATTTATGATCCGCTAATGTTAAGGATATTTTAAATAAATCATCTTCGTCGCAAGTTAGGTAAATATTATGTTTATCTAAAAACACTAGCATAGCTACAATAGCAGTTCTTTTATTGCCATTATGGAAAGCATGGTTATGTGATAGAGAATACATTATTGCAGCGGCAGCTGACTCTGCTGTTGGATATTTGATTTGATTTGTGAAAGAGGTTTGTGGATGAAAAATTGCAGAGTCTAGTAGACCTTCATCTTTTATTCCTGACGGTTGTATCGGATCTTCTAAATTATTAAAATCCGTTGTTAATTCGCTATACATTTTTAGAATCTCCTCTTTATTTATGTATTCAATTGGGTCGATAGTTTTTCCAATTAAACTAAAATCATAATCTTTTATTACAATCTTTTTTCTTTTATTTTGTTGTTTAGGATATTTAAGTAGATTTCCTTCTCTTATTTTGAATACAACATCTTTTACAAACCTGTAATCTTTATTTTTAATAAAGCTTTTATCGCTCTTTAGGTAGTCAAATCTTTTTTTAGGAACATCCCATAAGGCAATCAGTAATTCATCTGAGTCTATTTTGTTATTTTTAGCTACGGTACCTAAAATTCTTTTGAAAGCTATCATGTTAATTTAATTGAAATATTTTTTGCTTTTTAATTTAGCAAAATTATCTTTCTCAATTGTAAAAATATTTTCACAGATATTTTTAATAAAAAGTGGAGACATAAGCAATCCTCCATAATTGTCAATATCTATAGTAATACTATTTTTTATTTCTTCTGGAGATTTTGCTGTCCAAACTCCTTCATCCATTAAAGAACCGACCATCTCTTGGGCGTCAAAACTTGGATGTGATGGATTACTAGCAATATCATAAAAATAAGAAAAAAAAGTTTCTGTTGGTGAATTATTCTCTTTTATTATTTTAGTCATATATTTGTCAGCTTTTTCGATCATTGTGAGAACATTTGTAGCCTCAATCTGTCCTACTTTTGATTTACCTTTGTTTCCAAGAGCAAAAGGTTTAAGTTTTTCGTCTAATTCTTTTGGGGATAAATTTTTTTCTATAAGATCTAAAATTGATGCTAATACTCCATTTATTTCAAACCAAGCTTTCAAAGGTAAAAACATTCCTACAAAGTTCCTATTATTTATTTCTTCTACAAACGCATTTCGAATATATAAGCTTCTAAGTAAATTAGCACTTACTATTTTTTGAATCCAAGCATTATTATGGTTAGTATCAGTAGGTTGATAATTGAGATTAATATCAGTATAGATATATTCTTGGATTAAATAGATATAATTTTCAATAGATTGGAATAAATTTGTCCTATTTTTTTCACTAGCCGTTTTTAATTCTTTAGGGAGGTTTAGTTTTGGATTAGGAAAATCTTTTATATTCATTATTAAAGGATAACATTTTAGTTCATAAAAAGAGTAAACGAGGTTAGAACCTATTTTAATCAGATAAAATAAGCACGAACTGGAATCCGTCCTTAAACTGCATGATTTCTAGTTTTAACTAAAAAGTAGTGGTTAGAACCTCTAAATACTTTTAATTAGCAATGTATAAATTAGATTTTAGGAGAAAAATTCTTGTAGTGTGGGCGATACAGGACTCGAACCTGTGACCTTTTCGGTGTAAACGAATTGCTCTACCAACTGAGCTAATCGCCCGTACGGTAGAGATTACTATAAAAGAAAACTCTCCGCAATCTAACTGAGGGTGTTATGATTAATGGTAATGGAGAAAGAGATCAATGATATAAAGTGTTTGGAGATAAAAGTTTTCGGCAGAGTTCAGGGTGTTTATTTCAGGTATTTTGCAAAGAAGTCAGCTGATAAGCTTGGAATAAAAGGTTATTGCAAGAATTTGGAAGACGGAACCGTTTTTATTTCGTCGTGCGGTAAGAAAGATATGATGGAAGAATTCTTAAAAAATTTGCGTAAAGGACCTTTATTTGCGAGAGTAGACAATATTGAGGTAAAAGAAGTTGAGAAGTTCTCAAGTGAAGATTTTAAAATTTTGTGAAAAAAGACAATAAAGAAAAAATAGATATCTTATTTGAAGATGAAGATCTAGTGGTAATAAACAAACCTGCTGGTATTGCTGTTCATCCTGATGGAAAAACAGATCAAAAGACCTTGGTTGATTGGATAAAGAAAAACTTTCCTGAGACAGAAGGTGTTGGAGAAAATATTGTGACCGATGAAGATGGAGAGATAGAGCGCCCTGGCATAGTTCATCGGTTAGACAAGGATACTTCTGGAGCTTTGATCATTGCTAAAAATCCTGAGAGTTTTGAATTCCTCAAAGAACAATTTCAAGATAGGAAGATCTCAAAGATGTATGTTGCTTTTGCAGAAGGAGAGATAAAGACTGAGAGAGGAGTGATAAGAAAGCCTATTGGGAGAAGTAAGGATGATGCAAGAAAAAGGACAGTCAGGCCAAGTGGGGATATGAAAGAGGCTGAAACTATTTTTCGCGTTGTAAAATCCTCAGGGCATGGTTCTGGCAAAGCTACTCTTTTGGTACTTTGGCCTAAGACAGGAAGGACTCATCAGATCAGAGTTCATTTAAAATCGATCCGTCATCCTATAATTGCAGATTTCCTATATGGTAAAGCTCAAAATTCTCTTGAATTCAAAAGACTAGCTTTACATGCAAGAGAAATAAATTTTGAGACGCTTTCAGGCAAGAAAGTGTCTGTGTTGGCTCCATTTCCTGAAGATTTTAAGAAAGCCTTTGAAATATTCGATATTTCTCCCGATGATTTGCTAAAATAAGGCCCATATGCTAAAGTTTTTCCCACGATGAAAGCAAAAACAATGACATCACCTGTAAATATTGAGGAACGAAAAGCTCTTGATCTAAGATCAGGAGATACTGTTCGTGTCTTTCAAAAGGTCCCAGATAAGGATGGAAAGTTTAGAACCCAGATATTTGAAGGACTTATTATTGCAAAAAAACATGGGAAGGAAGCAGGAGGAACTTTTACTGTTAGAAGAACTGCCGGAGGATACGGAGTTGAAAAAATATACCCGATCTACTCTCCAATGATCGAAAAGATCGAGATCACAAAACGTGCTAAGGTCCGTCAATCAAAACTATATTTCATCAGAAGGAAGGCTGTTAAGGAGATGAATAAGAGAATGAAGACTGAAATAATGAGATTAGACAAGTCAGAGAAGAAAGTCGTTGCAGAAGCAAAGGATGTTCCTAGCGAAGATAAAGCAGAATAAATATATCTTTTAGATAATGAATTTAAAAAAAGCTCCCGTATAGGAGTTTTTTTGTAAATAATATTTAGGGAATATTGAAATAGGATGTTTTTTTAAGTATTATGCCGTCATGCGCGAGTGTTGTAATTGGTAGCCAAGCACCCTTGAGGTGGGTGTGCCGTAAGGCGTGGAGGTTCAAGTCCTCTCTCGCGCACAAAAATGTTCTATTAATAATTTATTTGTTAGTAAAAGCTGGTAGAATTAACAATATGAAAAAAGGAGAAGACCATATTGGAGTATGTGTTGTATATTTTTGCCACGACGGCAAGGGAAATTTTTTAATGGCAAAAAGAAGTGAAAATTGCAGAGATGAAATTGGATGTTTTGATATAGGCGGAGGAGGAGTGGAGTTTGGAGATACCGTGGAAGATACAGTAAGAAAAGAAATAAAAGAGGAATATTGCACAGATGTTCTGAATTCTGAATTTTTGGGATATCGAGATGTTCATCGTGAAAATAATGGAAAGAAGACACATTGGGTAGCTTTAGATTTTAAGGTCTTAGTCGATCCTGAAAAAGTTAAAATAGGGGAACCTCATAAATTTTCTGAAATAGGATGGTTTCAGCTTGGTAAAATGCCTGAGAAGGTTCATTCTCAATTTCCTAAATTTTTGGATCTCTATAAGAACAGACTTTGATCTAAAAATTATTTTTATATTTCTGTAATATAATAAGGATATGATTGATCTAAAAAATAAAGTTGTGGTCATAACAGGTGCTACTAGCGGATTAGGTGCTTGTCTGGCAGAGGACCTCGTAAGAAAAGGAAGTAAAGTTGTATCTATATCTAGAAGTGAACCTGAAAATTTCAATTCGATGGTAGCTTATTTTAATTGTGATATCACAGACAAAGATAAAGTTTTTTCTATAATAAGCGAGATAAAAAAAACCTTTGGTAGTATTGATATTTTTATGAATAATGCAGGACTCTGGATACCGCATGTTCCTGTAGAAGAGGAAACAAAGGAAGGCGTTCAAAAAATGCTTGATGTAAATCTATTTGGAACAATGTTTTGTACTCAAGCAATGTTGCCGATCTTTAAAGAAAAAGGATCAGGTGTTTTTGTAAATACAATTTCTACTAGTGCTTTGGCAGGAAGACCTTTATCTTCTGGCTATGCTTCAAGTAAGTTTGCCCAGGATGGATTCACAAAAAGTGTCAGAGTTGAAAATAAAGACAAGAACATAAGAGTGATCAATCTATATCCTGGAGGAATGAAGACTCATCTCTTTGATGCAAAAAAACCAGATGATTATGATACTTATATGGAACCTGCAGAAGTCTCTGAAAAGATAATAGGTTTTATTTCTGAAGAAGACGGAGATGAGATCATTATAAGAAGGAATTAATTCTTTATATGGCTTTATTTACAGGAAAAGGGGATGATGGGAAGACAAAGACATTTGGTTGTGATCAGCGTATTTCAAAAAGTTCTGCTATTGCTGAAGCTTTAGGTGCTCTTGATGAGACAAATTCTTTTTTAGGTTTGGTGAAAGTTGAGGCAGCAGGATCAAAGTTTGAGTTTGAAGGAAAGAGTTTTGAAAATATTGTTCATTCTATCCAAGAAAATCTTTTCATTATCCAAGCAGAGATCGCTGGGGCTAATAAGGCTATCAGTGGAGAGAAAATAAAAGATATTGAAAGAATAATAAATGCTATTGAAAAAGAATTGCCTCCGATAAAAACCTTTTTTATATCTGGTGGGACAAGACTCGCTTCTCTTTTTGATATCTCAAGGACATTCGTAAGACGTGCTGAGAGAAGAGTTGTAGGGGTTAGTGAAGAAGATATGCAGAAGGTTTCGCCAGAGACACTTGTATATTTGAACCGTCTTTCTTCTCTTTTATATGCATTAGCTAGACTTTCTAACCATTTCTCTGGTATAAATGAGAGCGCTCCGAGTTATAATTAGATCTCTCGGAAAATATGGCGACTATAGTTTAGTGGTAAAACTCCGGTTTGTGGAACCGGTATCGAGAGTCCGATTCTCTCTAGTCGCCCCTGGTGGTTGTTATTCTTACAGAGTTTATTAAATGTTTATTACTGTTTCCAAAGATACTTTCAAAGGGTATGAGTTCGTCTTTATTGTCTGCTTTGACCATCCCAACAGCTATTAATTGCTCTATGACATCGTTTAATACTGATTTTTGGATAATACCATCTGCTACCTCAAATCTCTTCCAGAAGAGGCCTAAATAAACCCTTTTCAATTCTGGTGATGCTGATTTATAAGATTCACCTAAGTTTCTTATTAGGTTAAGTAGCTTTTGAATAATATCAATTCTCAAGCTTCTAACTTGCTCTACTTTTGCTATTTCGTCATCAAGGTTTTCAATTAACGGCATGATCTTACTTTTTATACGGGTAAAATCTTTGTCAGAAAATATTCCAGAAAGAAGTTTTTCTTCAGCCACTTCCAGTTTATTTAGGAAATTGTTTTTTTGATTTATTAGTCCAACTTTATCCTTACTGTAATTTTCTTTTTGCTTTTTGTATAACTCTTCAGCTCTTGAAACAATCCTTGCAATAAACTCGGGAGAAAATTGAATTTTTAGGAATTCATTTTCAACCTGCTTTTCCAATTCTAAAATCCCAATATATTTTTCCCCACAACGAATTTCATGTGATTGAGCATTACAGCGATAGTATTCCTTTTTCTTTTTTAATTGTTTTTCTGCCGTCCATCTTTTCCCACAAGAAAAACAATATATAAATCCTCTTAAAAGAAAATTATATTTTCTTCTTCTACATCTAAAACCATTATGTTCGGCTTTGATTTGCTGACATCTTCTGTATATTTCTTTTGTGGTTAATGGGGGATGGTGTCCTGTATTTGTAAGTTCATTCCAGTGCATTTCTCCATAGTAGAAAGAATTGTTTAAGATTTTTGCTACCTGGCTTCTTGCTAATTTATTTCCACTTAAATTTATAAAGCCTTTCTTGAACATTACATCTCTGATTTCAAGGAGTGTGTAGTTGCCTGTAGCATATAACTTAAAAAGTTCTTTAACTAAGGGCCCCCGAACAGGATCTATAATTATTATTCTTTTCTCTTCACTTATGGGATCAGGGGAGTTTAAATATCCAAGAGGAGCTTTTGTTGGATACCAACCCATCTTGAATCTTTCCTCCAAACTTTTTTTTGTTTTTCTCCCTGTAAGTTGGGATTGAAATTGATTTATGCCTGCAATAACCAGATCCATTAAATTTCCTTCAGGGGAGTCTTCAATTCCTGGTTGAGATACAGAAATTAATATTACCCCATGTTTTTTCAACAGTGCTCTAATCATCAGGTGATCACTAGCATTTCTTGCTAGTCTGTCAGTGTCTTGAACAAACACCGCTTTAATAGTCGTATCTTCTTGAATTCTAACTAGCATATCTTGTAATCCTGGTCTATTTACATTTGTTCCACTTTTCCCAGGGTCAGAGTAAATACCATTATCAGCTAATTTATATTTATTACTTCTTTCAATACTATCCATACATATTCTAGTCTGTGTTTCTAATGAATATGTTCCATCTCCAGTTTGCTCTTCTGTAGAAACTCTTTTATATATCAATGCATTTTCTTTTGTCATGTTGTTAACGATTATTTAATAATTCTCAAATGTCCTCAAATGCCGACAAATCCCTATTTTTCACAATTTGTTTGAATCCCACTTTTAGGACTATATCATTATGTTTAGCCATATTTTGGGAGTTTATGCACTCATCGGTATAAGTAAGGAAAACAGTCCTTTTTTATTTGTTTTTATTTTTGTTTACGAATTTAACTAGTTAAATTCTCTGAACTCACATCTTTCTCTTCTATGCTTTCTAGCATCATATTTCTTCTTTTGAGTTCAGGGATCATTATTTCTTCTAGCAGTTCAGTCATAGGTCTCTGTTTGATTCCAGCCATCATCTTAAAAGCTGAATATATTCTAGTTCTCACTCTCATGAGTTTAGTTGGTTCTTTTACTTTTATTTTTCTCATTTGTTAATTTGTTAACTCTTATAATTAAACTGCACTTTTATCCCCTTAATACGACCTTTATGTTTCTGTAGAAACTTAAATCTTTCAATCAGTCAGATAAGCCCCTGTTCTCTCTGAATTGTTGTCTGATAAAGAATTAAGAAGTTATAAATGATGAACATATTAAGTCCCCCGTTGAGAAGTGCACACTCAGAGCGGGGACTTGTATCTATTCACCATTCATTTTCAGTCCAAGTTTTTTAGGAGATGCGCTGATAGCTCCTTTCTACAAAAATTGTTCTAGCAAGCAAAAGTAGGTTTAACTAAAAAAAGCCTTCTATAGTGGAGCGGACGCAACACCATAAAAGGCTTATTTCAGATTGAAATATAGGTGTCCGCTCAAAAGGCTATTTATCGTTTTCAACTTGTCGCATAAGCAAGTTCAAAAGATTATCAATAAAGATCCCCTCAAGATCTTCTTTTGATTTCTCTTTCTTATTTTTTTCTTTTTGCTTATTAGACATAACCGCAAACTTTTTTAGCTTGCGGTTAGAGTTTAAAATATTTATTGAGTCGGAGTGTGCACTTTATTGTGTGCTCATATAATTCACCTTTTAGACATCTTTTTTAAGTTACTTCTTACTTTGCGGATAATTGATAGGCTTGGAGTTTTAAAGCCCATTGCTCCTAATTCAACTGATATTTGTATGTCTGTTAATTTTTTTTTGCTGAATTCTCTTATCGCTTTATCTCTTTCAATTTCTGTTTTTTCTCTTACTCTTTTTACTAATACAGAACTTCTACTCATGACTAGGTTGTTACCAGAAAAGTATTCATCTATTTTTGATATTTCAGCCCAATTTTTCTTTATGTATTTAATTGTCTCTTCTAGTGAGGCTCCTGGTTCTATCGTGATCTCTGCTGTCCCATACCAGTCTTCGTGTTCTTTTGGGCCTTTTATTTTGTGTGAAATTCCAAAGAATAAACATTGCGAAGGTATTTTTTTAAATATGGCGTAGCTTGAAAGAGCTACAGCAAATTTTCTTGAAAAGAATCCACCAAAAAAATCTTTAGAAAAGGAATCTAACTTACTTATTTCCAAGTAAAAATTCCTCTCACTCTTATTCATGTTGCCGTTTGATATTTTCTTATCTAATTCAAAAGCCCATTCATAAAAGGTCTCTGGAGTTTTAATTTTATCTATAAATGGGTCAAAACTATTTTTTATTGAATCAAAATAACCTTGAGTTTTTTCATTGACTAGAATTTTTTCAATTAATTTCTCCACTCTTGATTTTTTTTGTCCGCTCATACTTTAATCTTTCCTCATATTTGAATTTATTGCAACGCTTTTCTTAACTGAAGAAAACTGTCATAATTAACCTACAATTAAATATACCGAAGACCTAACCCTTAATGAAGCGTGTTTCATTGAGATATGGTCATAAAACGACGTGAATAAAAAACCCATCATTTAGGGCGTTCACGTCGTTACACGAGGAAACTTGTGTAAGAGTCGTAAGACTCTCCTAGTGGTGGGCTTTTTGTATCTATCACTAGGATTACTAATTAATAAATATTTCTATGAAAATATTTAGAATGATTCTAGGAGGCATTATAGTTTTGGGTTCTTTGTTTTCAATTACCCAAAATGCAGTTATAGGTATTGGAGGGGTGATTGTTGGCTTACTTTTATTTCCTCAAACTTGGTCGTTCCTTTCTTCAAAGATAAATAGAAAATTTACAAGAAAAGAAAAAATTATAATAATCGTCACTGTTTTTGTGATGACACCTGTTCTTTCTGGTATAACAGCATCACAAAGCACTCCTGCAAAAGAACAAGCTCCAATTGTCTCTCAGGCAGATAAAGATAAAGCACAAAAAGATCTTGATGACTTGATGTCTCTAGGTGAAAAATCTGGATTGGTTCAAAGCTATTCTTTGACTGGCGATAGAGCAATCTATGTTGGCTCAATATGGTATACGCAAACTGTGCAATTCAAAAAGGATCTTTTAGCAAAAATTACTATGGATCTTGCTCAAATAAAAGGGGAAGGAAGTTATGCCTCATTTGAAGTCAGAGATGCATACTCAAATGAAAAGGTGGCAGAAGTGACATCATTTGGTTCTCTAGAAGTCTATAAATAATTTATGAAAAGAAATATATCAATTTTTGCATTTTCTCTCGTTTTTCTTTTAAGCGTTGTGAATGCTTCGGCTTCAGCTAGTAAGCCCGCTTGTAATGCAAATTCTGCCCTTCCAGACCCCGCTTGTTCGCCTGGAGCTGTATTAACTACAGATTTAAAGACTATTTGCACCGTTGGATACACGAAAACTGTAAGGGATGTGTCTTTGTCAGAAAAGAAAAAAGTATTTCAGGAATATGGAATACCTTACTCGCAACATTCAAATTATGAGGTAGATCACATTATTAGTTTGGAGCTTGGAGGAAGTAATGATATTAAAAATCTTTTCCCTGAATCATATTTAATTTCTAACGGAGCAAGAACAAAAGATAAACTTGAAAATTACTTACACAAGAAAGTGTGTAACGGTTCAGTGTCTATACAGGAGGCCCAAAAAGAAATTTCTACTAATTGGTTAAAATATTATGGTCAATATTTTAAATAATAAAAAAACCCGCCAAAAGATCGGAATCTGGCGGGCCTAGAAATTATATGACAAAAGTAACAATTGATGAATACCGAAAAATAACAGGTGATCAAAAAACAAAAGATGAAACAATTGAATACAGATTAAATTATCTAAGAGGACTTTGTCAAAACATTATTAGATATGAGATTGATAGTTATATAAATAAAAAACAACAAGAAAGTAAAAGTTTTCCCAGAAAAATTAATTAATAATTTTATTTTTTAGAGACGAAGTCAATCATCTTTTCCCAGTCAATAGCTCCTTTTTTTGTTAAAAAATTATCAGAGAAATCTTTTATCATCTCGTTGCTTTTTTCAGCATAGACTTCCTTAAAATGATCACTTCTTTTCTTAGCTTCTTTATCTAGAGGTAAAATAATATTTTTATAAAGCTCGTTGTCTCCAGATATCAATTCCCAAAATTCTTGACCACATATCTTGTAGTAGTTTTCTTTAGTATCAGCACATTGCTTGAACGGTTTATTATCTTTACCATAGATACAACCATTTACAGCAATAACTTCTTTTTTCACACCATTTCTCTTAAGAATTTCCTTAGCAACTTTGAAATTTGATTTCATCCTGTCAACCTGATCTTTGTTACCCCAATTTGGGCCTGATTTAATACCAACCACATAATATTTGCCACCTTTTTCAAATTCTAGATCAATACTTTTAAACACGCCTTGCTCTGCTTTCTTTCCTTTATAGGTTTTCTCACAGATAAATATAGCAAGTTTTTCAAGAAGATTTCCAAACATTGTCTCTTCTTGAGATGACAGAAACGCATCTAAAATATATTTAATAAACTCACCACTTGTCTCAACATTTTTTGCTTTGAAGAGATATGGGTTTTTTCTCTTAAGGATACTATTTAGGTTGAGGGCAGATAGTTTCTCAAGTCTAATTTCGTAGAACGGCTTCATAACGCTGTCCGTAATGAATTTATTTACTTCCATGTAATCAATTTTTGACATATTTTTTATTATTATAAAGGTAGCTGGTCTTGAACATTGGCTACATTTTCTTTAGAAATCTTGTAATACTCTTCTAGAATTTCAATCCCGATACTATTTCTACCCATTTCTTTTGAAACCACACTTGTTGTGCCTGAGCCTAAAAATGGATCTAAGACAATATCTCCTGGCTTAGTAAATAATTTTATAAACCAACGAGGTAACTCTTTTGGAAAAGTGGCACTATGTTTTTTATTACTACTTTCAGTTGCGAGATGAAGAACATTACTTGGATATGCCATATCTCTTCCGATCCAGTTTGATATGTTTTTTCCAAAACCACTACCTACTTTTGAATTATCACGAGTTTTATCTGTCTCACTTAAATTCTTAAGCCTTGTTTTGGCCCAGTCACCAGTAGGCACCATAACTTCTTCTTGATACATATTAAATTTTTTATCTTTGTTGAATTGTAGAAGTCTCTCCCAAGCATCACGAAAACGATTGGGCCATTTACCAGGGTAACAATTTTTTTTGTGCCAAATAAATTCTTCAGTCCATAACCAACCTTGTTTTCTCATTTCTAAAATCAATTCCAGTATATAAGTATGTCTTTCACC
The DNA here is from genome assembly GCA_964555825.1 of uncultured Candidatus Saccharibacteria bacterium. Classification (GTDB taxonomy): domain Bacteria; phylum Patescibacteriota; class Minisyncoccia; order Phycocordibacterales; family CAIRYW01; genus CAIRYW01. Next base: position 9,672 of record CAZKTY010000004.1, on the reverse strand, counting down.
ATCAGAGACTTTTTCTTTTATATTTAAAATAAATGTTCCTGTTGGTTTTAAGACTCTCAAAAGTTCTGCTGTGATCGGTAGAAACCACTCAACATATTTTTCTGCTTTTGTTCCACCGTAAGTTGAATTTCTTTGGTCTGAGTAGGGGGGAGAGGTAACAATTAAATCAACAGAGTTCGTTTCAATTTTTTTCAGAACTTCTAAACAATCACCAAGAATTATTTCAGTAGATATCCCCCCAAAAACTTTTTTTTGTTTTTTGAGCATTTTTAAATTATCTTGATTCTTTGATGGGGTAGGTGTAGACATAGCGCTATTATACCTAATAACAATAAAAGGGGATATTGATTTAATTGGTATTAATAAGTTATCCACATACTTATCCTATACAAGAGAATCTAAAGAAAATCCTTATCTAGTAAGGTATAAATGAAAACTTATACACTTGTATAATTCAATATATAAGAGTATTATATCTCTTGTATATTCTAATATATAAATCAAATGAAACCCGAAGTAATTTCATATATAAAAAATCAACTTGCCAGAGGTGGAGAGCGACTCGGCCCTTATGTCAAAACTGGTAATTGGATGTATTCAAGGCGTCACGTCTTTTTAAAAATAGAAAAATACATAAAAGATTTTTTATCAGGACAAAAAGAGTCTCGTTGGGTTATTCTCCCTGGATTAAGAGGTGTTGGTAAAACAACAGTTCTGGCACAGTTATATTTTGCTTTTAATGAAGATAAAAGATTAAACGGTATAAAAATATTATATATTTCTGTGGATGACATTGTCACTGCTGGTTTTACATTGTTAGAGGTTCTTGAAGGTTATGAGCAGATCTTAGGAAAAAATTTTGAAGGTCATCCTGGGCCCGTGTTGATTTTTATAGATGAGGTGCAACAAGATGAAAAATGGGGAGCTGTATTAAAAAGTCTTTATGACAAAGCGAGAAATGTCTTTGTGATATGCACAGGCTCTTCTGCTGTTCAATTGCAATCAAATCCTGATATTGCCCGCCGGGGTATTTTTGAAAAACTATACCCTTTGAGTTTTGGAGAATTTGAAATGTTAAAAAATAATATATTTCCTTCGGCTGGTTTAAAACAAGAAATAAAAAAAGCTTTATACGATTCTTCTACGGCAGAAGAAGTATTTTCTCGTTTGTCAGCTTTGGAGGTAAAAGTTAAAGAGCAGTGGTCTAAATTTAAAGATTCAGATATAGATGAGTTTTTATCAACAGGGACACTTCCTTTTACATTTAGAACAAAAACATCAAATATTTATGAGAGGATTAGTTTTTTAGTAGATAGAATGATCAATAAGGACATTCAAGAATTAGGGAAGTTTGATATTCAAACACTCGGTGTAATAAAAAGACTATTATTTATAATGGCAGATAGTAATGACGGATTAAGTGTTAATAAGGTTAGTGGGATCATTGCTATTGATAGACTTACTTTAACATCAGTTCTAGATGCGTTGGAAAAAGCAGAAATTACAATAAGAATACCTGCTCATGGTTCAAATGCTGTTGGAGTTAAAAAACCATCAAAATATTTATTTATGAGTCCTGCAATACGTATGTCACTTTTAAGTATCACTGGTTTAGATGAAACATTTTTAGTTAGAAGAGGTAAATTACTTGAAGATGTCGCCGGTCTTCATTTTTATAGAGAATTTATTTCAAATGGAGTGGGGAGAGTTACCTATGACAGTGCTCAATCTGGTGCAGATTTTATTTTGCAGATTGCTAACAAAAAACAAATTGCTATTGAGATCGGAATGGGTGAAAAGCAATTTAGACAAGTCAAAACAACAATGGATAAAGTTAAGTGTGATTACGGGCTGGTGTTTTGCACATCAGATTCCTTAGATATTTCAAAAGAAGATGGAATTGTTAAAGTGCCTTTAAAGTTTTTCTTGTTGACTTAAAAAAATAACTAAAATATTTTGATCACAAAAAAATTTTTACAGGAAATGTTTAGAAAGGAGATAGGGGAGACTGTTGATGTAAGTAAAATCCCATCTGCACTCGGTATTATGTTGAAGTTTGCTAATGAGCATGGAGATGAATTAGAGGAAGATGCAAAGAAAATGGTAGATGCTCAATTTGAATTGGTAGATCAATTAAATGATGAGTTGATTAAAAATGTAAAAACACAACCCGATAGTTTGAAGAAACGTCAGACCTTAAGGTTAAGTAGAAAAAGTAAAGGATCTCATTTTGATGTTGTTGATCTGTTGGCTCAAATTGAAAAAGCACCTAATCTTTCTAAGGATATTATTAAAGAAGGTCGTGAACTTTTTATTTTTATGTCTCAGATTGCTTACAATTATCTTTGTGATGTGACGGAACAGTCCCTAAAGGGAGGTGGACAACAAATTCCATTCATTTCTCTTTTTTATAATGCATTAGATGAAGCCCTGGTATCTTTCCATCTTGCTAGTCATTCTTTTGCTACTCAGTCCATGAGTCATACGAGAAATATAATTGAGGCAATGGACTTAATTGAACTTTTTCAAAAAGATCCTGAATATATAAAATTTTGGGCTAGTGATGACTATAAGGAAAGAAATAAAGTTTCACCTAGAGAAGTCCGTAAATTATTGAAAAAGGATTCTCTTGAGGAAGATGTTTATTGGATTCTCTCTGATTTTGGAAGTCATGCAACTTTTAAGTCAATACAAACCAAAACAGCTATAAAAGTTGATGGAGGTGAGCGTAAGGCAGAAATCAAAATTAATGTAGGAGGAGTTGGTGATGAATTTCATACACAACAAGCTATAGTTGCATGTTTGACTACCTTAATGAAACTTGTTGCCAGGATCAGTAATTTCTACGAGAAGATACTTTTAGACGAAGAACTCAAAATAGATTTAAATCAAATAAATGAAAGGTTCATGAATTTTATGAAAAATAAAACATCTTATCCCAATATCCCTAAATCTTTTTAGGAAGATTGAAAACTACTTATATACTCTAACTTTTCAGCTATCCCATCCATATATTGTTTATCTGTTAACTTTGAAAGAATAAGAGACAGGCAGGGGCCCCCAGAAAAAAATCTGCTTTTGCAGATTTTTTTATTAGGAGACTAAACAAGCAGAGCTTGCACGAGAGAATCGGACGGCGCAGTATATTTTTCTCACCAGAGAAAAATTCGAGCCGCTGACCAGACCAAATTTTTGCGACGGCAAAAATTTAAGTTGTGGGAGATTCTCTCTAGTCGCCCCAGATCTTAAGCTTTGTTATATAAGTGTATTTTGAGAGAGATCCAGAAAGAACTTCAAATTGTTTGTATAGTTTAGTGATATAATTTTTTCACTAATAATTAAAATGACTAAATGATCGACTACTCAAATCTTCTCCAAATTTTGCACATTAATGGTCTTAATGAAAGATCTTCTTTAGATCAAATTGAAGTTGTCTTTAAAGCTCTAGGTTATTCTCCAGAAGATAGGAATCAAGCTATTCAGTCATTAAAAACGAATGGGTGGCTTGGTGAACAAAAAGTTGAGATAAATAACTTTCCTGAAACCAAACAAGGAGACACTCTAGTTAATCCAACTTCATTTGTAAATGTTTCCCCAATTGCTCCAGTCGGTCAGGTTTTTAATACTCCTCCTAGTAGATCCGTTAAAGTTGTAATGGTTTCAATTATAATTTTAATATTATTTACAGGAGCGATAGTTGCATTTGCATACGTTCAAAAAATTGGACCTTTCAAACCAATCATTGCAGAGAATTTACCTATTACACTTCAAGAAGTTGCGACTACTACAAGTGTAGATAGTACAAGTTCTTCAACTAGTGAGTTAGCAGTAAGTACGATCGTATCAATTCCTACCTCAACAACAACTGATGTTTCGACAGTAAAAGTTGCAACTCTTAATCAAACTGATCAAGCAATAAATCTTTCTGAACTTTTAGTAGGAGGTTCTGCATCAGCTAAAATTAATCCAAATTCTAAAATAGGTTACAGTATAATAGTAAGTCCTGGTTCAAACTTACTTTTTATGGCAGGTTGGGACAATGATGAATTATCCTTAACATTGACTGATCCACAAGGGAAAATTATAAACATGACCTCTGGCAAGCCTGTTGATCCTTCTAGTAAAGCTCCTGTTGGGAAAATAAATCCAATATTTCTTGCAAAAGACGGAAAATATTCTTTGATGTATACCCTTGATGGAAGTGTTTCTGCTGGAATATGGAAATTATTGGCAATCAATTCAAGCAATAAAACAACAAACTTTGGAGTGTCTGTTACTGGAAGTTCAAATATTTTTGTTGTTCCAAGCGAACCTGATGTCAGAGTTAGTCCTAATGAGAGTCTTATTCTTTCAGTTGATGTTGCAGAAAATACTTCAGGACAGCCTATGGGGACTACAAAAATAATACCTACTTATTTAAATGATCTTGATGTTACAGCAACTATTTATGGTTATGACTACGGCAATCATGCGGCTGTTGAGACAGTTTCTTTGACTAATGTGTCTAAAATGAATGGTCTTGTTGTCACCCAAGGGACAACTCCTCTTGATAAGAATGCTTACATGTCAGGTCCAATTAATGATTTGGTTCCGGGTGACTATTTGGCAGTCTATACTTTTAGAGGTAAAAATTCTGAAGGGCAAAATGTTGCTGAACAAACTTCGTCAAGTAATAGTGAAACGTATATCAATGTTTCTTCTGGTAATGCAACGATAGATGAAGTGAAGGATCATGGTATAGATACTGTAACTCAAGGTATAACTGGAGTGATATCTTTTGATCTATTGATCACATATCAAAAAACTGGTACTTATAATTTAAGTGCCACTGCAGTTGCACCAGATGGTAAAAAAATTCCTCTGTCTTCAGGGGGTTTTTACGGAGCAGTGGGTACCAGTGGAGCGAATTTGCTTTTGCAATTAAGTGATCTTGGTACGGCGAATATAACAAACGGTGTTTATAAATTAGAAGATGTTCAATTATTTGAAAATGTTAATGATGAAACTGCGTGGGTTGCGACTTGGCAGGGAGACAATGGAGACGGAATATATACAACACAAAATTATAAGGTTAAATAATTCTTTAAAACTATTTAGTTAGGTATAAGTTCTTTTTTACTTCCAAAAACTACACGCTTTTTATTTTCAAGGTTTTCTACAATAAAGTATTAATAATTGTCCAAAAGTTTTGATCGCAGAGAGTATGTGTCTCTTTTGTGATATCATTTGAATATGCAGATTGCGCCTATCCCAGATAATGAGGAAGAGAGAATTGCCGCTGTTCATCGAATGGCAATTTTGGACACTGCTCCAGAAGAAAGATTTGATATTTTGACTAAAGAAGCCGTTGAAAGACTGAAAGTTCCTATTTCAATGGTAACTATCCTAGATTCTGATAGGGAATGGTTCAAATCTTGCCAAGGTCTAGATCAGGAAAGCGGAGATAGAAGGATCTCATTTTGTGGTCACGCTCTACTTGCAACAAATATATTTATAGTAGAAGATACATTAAAGGATCCTCGCTTTTCGGATAATCCAACAGTTATAGGGTCTCCTCATATTAGATTCTATGCAGGGATAGCTCTTTTTGATTACAGCACAAATTTTCCTATTGGAGTTTTTTGTGTGAAGGATACAAAACCAAGATCTTTAAGTTTGGAAGAAGTGGGAATTCTTACCGATCTTGCTGATAGAGCTGAGAAAGAATTGAACAAGAAATAGATACTTTGTTGTTTTTTCTAGAAAGTTTTTAAATTTAAAAAATATGAAGGTCAAAAAAGTTTCACCAACTCTACGTTTATTATCTTTACTAAAAGACCGAAAATTATCGGTGTGTATTTTGCTTGTTCTTGTGATAATTGCTCAAGGTTTAAATATAATTGTTCCTTTTATTTCAAAAGTCCTGATAGATTCATTGACCAATTATCTAAAAGTTGGAGGTACTCTGCCTTGGATGACTATTGTGTATTGTGCTCTTGGAATTTTGGCAGCGACAGTTTTCAGCAGTATTGCACAATCGAGCTACAACTATAATCTTTTTAAGATGGTGACGAGTATCGAAGATAAAGTCAGGAACCTAGCTTTTGCAAAATATCTTGAGCTTCAGGCTCTCTTTCACCATGGTGCATCTAGTGGGCAGATAATTGGAAGGATCGAAAGAGGTGGTATTTCTGTGTATTCAATATTAAATGACATTATTGGTCAAAGTATGCTTCCTCCTTTAATAGTTTTCATTGGTACATTCATTGCTCTTCTCTATCAAAATGTATGGATCGCTTTGGCTGTTATTATTCCTTTTCCGATCTATTTTTTGGTTACAAAAAATATCTCAAACAAGATCTATGAGATCGAGAAGCAGGTGAACGAAGCCTTTGAAGTTGTTTCTAAAGAAAGTTATGACGTTGCTGGAAATGTTTTGACCGTCAAAAAGTTTTCTCAGGAAAAAGCTGAGACAGTGAATCAAAGAAAGTTGATGGGTGAAGCTCGTGAGATCCAATACAATGCGGAAAGGTTGTGGGGAGTAATAGAAAATGTTCAGACATTTGTCACAACGGCAAGTCGTGTAGCTGTTCTATCTTTGAGTGCTTGGTTTGTGTTGAAAGGTGATGCAACCATTGGTCAATTTGTCCTATATATAACTTTGCAAAATATGGCGTACCAACCTCTTTCACAATTGTCTGTAATATTTCCAAGGCTAAGAAGGAATACCACAAGACTTGAGAGACTTTTTATGATCTTGGATGAACCTGTCATTATAAAAGATAAATTAAATGCAGGTAAACTTCCTTTACTTAAGGATCAGATAGAGTTCAAAGATGTTTCTTTTGGATACAGAAAAAATGATACAGATGAGAATAATACAGAAATGAATTGGGCATTAAAGAATATAAATCTTGTAATTCCTGCGGGGAAGACTATTGCTTTGGTTGGAAGATCTGGAAGTGGCAAGACTACTTTTATTAATCTGTTACTCCGTTCTTTTGATCCTCAAAACGGAAAGATCCTTTTTGATGGAGTAGATATTAGGGATGTGACCCAAGAAAGTCTTCGTAATCAGATAGCTGTGGTCCCACAAGAGGTGGATCTATTTTCTAGGACTGTTTCAGAAAATATTTCCTATGGGAAACCAGCCGTTACAGAAAAACAAATAAAAAAGGCGGCGGAGACAGCTCTAGCTCATGATTTCATTATGAGATTAGAAAATGATTACGAGACAGTTGTTGGGGAGAGAGGAATAAAACTTTCGGGAGGTGAGAGGCAGAGAATTGGAATTGCCAGAGCTGTGCTTCGAGATCCAAGGATCTTGATCCTAGATGAAGCAACCAGCAGTTTGGATACTGAAAGTGAAAAGTTAATTTCTGAAGCAACTGATGCTTTGATAAAGAACAGGACCTCAATAATCATTGCTCATAGGTTTTCGACTATTCTTCATGCGGATATGATCGTGGTATTTAAGAATAGTCAGATAGAAATGGTTGGAACGCATGAAGAACTCCTCAAGAAGAGTCCTACTTATCAAAAACTATACGGCCTGCAATTCATGGAAAAATAAAGGTTATTTTGATCGTCTTCATTTTTTTTACTCCCTCTTTATGATAAAGTACTTTCAATAACTTAATAAATAATCTTAATCTAAATGGTAAAAATCTTAGACGGTAAAAAACTCTCAGGGGAGATAGCTATGGAACTTGAGAAAAAGATAAGTAAACTCAAAAAAAAACCATGTCTAGCTATTATTCAGATCGGAAATAACCCAGAATCGAATAGTTACATTGGAAGGAAAAAAGCATATGGTGAAAAGATCGGCGCAAAGGTCCATCATTTTGCATTGCCTGATAGTGTTTCTAATAACTCTTTGATCAAGTTCATCAAAGAACTAAATGAAAGAGAAGATGTGCATGGAATAATTGTTCAGCTTCCAATTCCAAAGACTTTGAATAAATACGAAATAATGGAAGCGATCGATCATAGAAAAGATGTTGACGGGTTGAATTCAAAGAATACAAACATACTTTATGAGTCTCCATTTGAGAATTTAGATGTTAAGAAAATCCCCAAAGGTCTCGTTCCTGCCACTGCGAAAGGTATTGTTACTCTTTTGAAAAAAAATAATATAAGCCTCGTTGGTAAAAAAGCTTTGGTGGTTGGTAGGTCTGTTCTTGTGGGTAAGCCAACAGCACTTCTCCTTATAGCTGAAGATGCAACTGTCACAGTTGCTCACAAGAAGACAAAGGATCTTCCTAAGCTTGCAAGAGAGAATGACATAATAATTTCGGCTGCAGGCAAGGCAGGTTTGATAGGAAAAGATTGTTTAAGAAAAGGACAGGTCATAATTGATGTAGGTACAAATGCTGTTGCTGGTCCAAAGACCATTGAGGAGGTATCAAAATTCAAAATGGTCGGTGATGTTGATTTTGAATCAGCAAAAAAGATAGTTTATGCGATCTCTCCTGTACCTGGAGGAGTTGGTCCGATGACTGTTGCCTCACTTTTTGAAAACTTGTTTGAGGCGTATAATTTACAGAAGTAATAAAGTTATTAGATTTATCAGTTTTTTAAATAATATGGAAATAGAAAATAAAATTCTTACTAATTGTTGGATAAAGTGGGCAGTGTTCTCAAGTTTTGTGGCGTTGTCTTTATTCTTGTTGGTGAAGGTTGTAACTGACGTAAAGATCTTTGGTCAAGTAGGGGATGAGATACCTTCTAATACAATTACTGTTTCAGGAACAGGAGATGTCTTTGCTTCACCTGATATTGCTAGTTTTTCTTTTTCAGTGATGGAAAATGGAAACACAGTCGCTGATGCACAAAAATTAGCTACCGACAAAAATAATAAGGCTATTGAATTCTTGAAATCTAAAGGTATTGATGAAAAAGATATTCAGACAACAGATTATAGTGTTAACCCAAGATATGATTACAAGCCTTGTACCGTTCAAGTTTGTCCTTCAAACAGCCTTCCTGTTGGATACACTGTTAGTCAGACAACAACTGTCAAAGTAAGAGATCTTTCAAAGGCGGGGGATCTTCTTTCTGGAGTTGGTCAGATCGGAGCATCAAATCTTTCTGGTCTTACTTTCAAGGTTGATGATGATCAAGCTGTAAAAGAACAAGCTAGAGAAAAAGCGATCGTTGATGCTAAGAGCAAGGCAGAAAAATTAGCAAAAGCTCTTGGAGTTGGTCTTGGAAAAGTAACAACTTATTATGAGGATAATGGATCTACTCCTGTTTATTACAGTGCAAAAGCAGACTCTGTTGGATTAGCAGGAGCTGCCCCAGTAGCTTCTCCTCAAGTAGAACCTGGGCAAAATAAGATAACAGTTAACGTGAATATTACTTACAAAATAAATTAAGATCTCCAAAAACAAGCCCAGTCGATCAGACTCGGCTGGGCTTGTTTTTTTTCACAAAATAGGTATAGTTATAAGTACCCGAAAGGGTTTTTTTAATATAACCATGAAAATAACTGAATATATAAAGGAATCAAGGGCTGAATTAAGCCATGTGAACTGGCCAACTAGAAACCAGACAGTCGCTTTTTCAGTGATCGTTATTGGTGTTTCTGTCGCTGGCGCTATCTATCTAGGATTTTTGGATTCAGTCTTTAAAATGATCATAGAAAAAGTTTTTGGTTTTTAATTTAATAATAAAAATATGTCAAAACAAGCA
>CAZKTY010000003.1:4429-28673 GCA_964555825.1 uncultured Candidatus Saccharibacteria bacterium | reverse complement strand
TATTACATGTAATGGGGTTTGGAATAAGATATCTAAAAGTTATCCAAATAGGCTTGTGGTATTTACTGACAAGGTACCTGTGGTCACTAAAAGTATTGCAGATAGTGTTTCTAAGAAATAATATTTTTTTCTAAAAATCCTTCATTATCAAATCGGATAGCCTTTTTGTTTTTTGATATACTTAAAATATGAAAGAAAGACATAAGGCAGTCCCTGCATCATATCTTATTTTAAAAAAAGGAAATGATATCTTGCTTGGTCATAGAATAAATACTGGATATTATGATGGTTGGTACACAGTACCTGCAGGACATATTGAGGCAGGTGAATTACCTTTAGAAGCTTTAGCAAGAGAATCAGATGAAGAAATTGGAATATCTTTTGATAAAAAAGATGCACATTTAATTCATACAATGTATCGCGCTAAACATGATGAAACAGGGGAACGAGCAGATTATTTTTTTCTAGTGGAGAAATGGCAGAATGAACCAAAAAATATGGAACCAAACAAATGTGACGAGCTAAGATGGTTCTCACTTGATAACCTTCCTAATAATTTGATGAGACATGTAGAATTTGCTTTAGAAGCTATTAAGAATGATATTAACTATTCTGAAATTCCTTTCAGTGAGAGCTTTATGGATCCAAACAATAAGTAGTAAGGATTATGTCTATAGAGTGTTAGCAAACTAACACTCTTTTTTATATCTTCCTTTTATTTTTCATTGTACAATGTACATAGAATATTAATGTTTCAAATTTAAGAAAATGGATCAACAAGAAGATAAAAAAAATATTTTGGCTGTTGATGAAGAAAAAAATATCAAACTAAAAAAGAGATCGGTTGTAGTTTTTTCTGCACTGATAGTGATTGTTCTATTGGTTGGAACATATTTTTATTATCAAAACTATTTCAATTTAGATAAAACAATTACAGAGAATAATACTGCCATAAATACTGCTTCAAGCTACAAAAAGATCGCTTATGTCGGATTTGGGAAAAGCGGACAGCCTTTTTGGATTGCAATGGGTAAATTTTCAGAAGATGCAGCCTCAACAAGGAAAGTGATCTTTATGGATCTAACACCTAATGATCCTTCTTCAGACGCACAGGTTGCTGCTTTAACTTCTGCTGTAGATCAGCGTGTAGATGGAATCATACTTGGTGCCAATCTTCCTTCTTCACTTACAAATGTCCTTGATAGAGCAAAGAAAGCAAATATTCCAATAGTTGCAATAGACACGCAGGTAGATAGTCCTGCTGTCGTTAGTTTTATTGCAACTGATAATCCTGTAAGTGCAGATCTTGTTGGTGATTTTATAGTCAATTCCACAAAGGGAAAAGGAACTCTGTTGATACTTGCCGGAGAAAAAACTCATCCAAATAGTATTGATCGTGTAAATGGAGTAAAAGCAAAAGCTGAAAAAGCTGGAATGAGTGTGATCGTCCAATATGCTGATTGGCAGGCAGAAAAAGCATACAAAATAACCAATGATGAATTGTCCAAACCGAATAATAATATTACAGCCATCTTTGGTTGCTCTGATCCAATGACCATAAGTGCAGAGAAAGTGGTAGAGGATAAGGGATTGCAAGGAAAGGTCATTTTGGTTGGATTTGATGGTCTCCAAGAGACTTTTCAAGAAATACAAAATGGAAAGATATCAGCAACACTCGCTCAGCCTATAAAAGAAATGGCGAAGGATGGAGTAGAGACCATAATAAATTATTTGAACGACAAGCAGGTCTCAAAAATGGATTTAATTCCTGGTATCATTGTTAATAAGACCAATGTAGGTTATTTTTTAGATTGAAATGCATAAGATAAAACTATTATCACTTCGAAATAAAATAATATTATTTACTCTCACTTTAGTCTTTTGTTTGCAGGGTATCTCAACTGTGATCCAAATATATCAGATCAAGCATGTGTTATTTGGTAACATGGGGGATAAGGCAATAAATTCTTCGTCTGAATTTGTTAATGAATTGAATAAGAACTTAGCAGTATTGAATACTAAGGAGGAAAAAATTAATTTCTTAGGTGTCTATGCTAATTTGGAGGGAAAAATAGTTTTAGATCAAGTTTTGAATAATATCAGCGAATTAGGGAGGGTTGAATTTTTGAACAGTGGTGGAAAAATCCTTTTGGAGGAAAGTCGTACTGCACAAATGGCAGATCCTGTTCAAGATACTATAGATACTTCGGTTAAAAAAATAATTTCTGGAAAAGTAACTTCTACATTAGAAGAAGGAGGAAATTTTATTGTTTCAGTGCCTGTAAAGATCGAGGGTGATGTTGCTGGTTATTTAGTATTCTACTATTCCGACAGTTCCTTACTAATTCAACAAAATGAATTATTTGCATTGAACATTATATTCTTGATCATATTCTTAATGATCAGTGTTTTTGTATCGATCTTGATCTCAAATAGGATCACAAAGCCAATATTTGAATTGAAAAGATCTGCAGAAAAACTCGGGAAAGGTGATCTTGATATTCATATAGATACTTATGCCAATGACGAGTTAGGTGAACTTGCTGTTGCTTTTAATCAAATGACAGATGATCTGAAAAAAGCAGGGGAGCATTCGAAAAAATTAGAGGATGAATTGGTTGTTAAGAATAAGGATCTATCAGAAAAAGTTGATGATCTGTTTAAGGCTCAGACAGTCATTATAAATGCAGCTAAAGCGTCTGAAGAAGAAAAACAAAGGACAATAACAGAAAAAGATAAGATCGATGCCATATTGCATAGTATTGGGGATGGAGTATTTGTAGTGGATAAAGATCTGAAGGTTACTCTGGTTAATGAAGTGGCAGCCAGAATGTCAGGTTATTCAGTAGATGAGATCTTAGGTCTGAGATTTGATGAAAGATTTAAGTTTGTTCTTGAGGATACTAGAAAACCCAATGATCAGTTCTTGTATAGAGCTATAGAAGATAAGACTGTTCAGCAGATGTCCAATCATAGTGTGTTGATAGATAGGTTTGGAAATAAGATATCTGTTGCTGATAGTGCAGCCCCTCTGTTTGATAAAGATAATAATGTTGTTGGATGTTCGGTTGTCTTTCGAGATGTCAGTAGGGAGAGAATGATTGATAGATCAAAGTCCGAATTTGTTTCACTGGCTTCTCATCAATTAAGGACTCCTTTAACTATAATCAATTGGTGTATGGAAATGTTGATGGGAAGTGATCTAAAAAAACTTGATGAAAAACAAAAAGATTATTTGAATGAAATTCACAGTGGAAGTCAGCGTATGGTCAAACTTGTGGATGGATTGTTGGATATTGCACATATCGAGGCAGGCAAGCTTAAGATCGAACCAAAGTTAGCATACTTGGATAATTTTATTGAAGGAATTATTGACGAGATGGGGTTTTTTCTTAAAAAAAATCCATGCTCGATATTCTTTAACAGACCAGAAAAACGTCTTCCAGAAGTTGCTTTTGATCAAATATTTTTACATCAAGTGATAAAAAATATACTGATCAATGCTATCCAATATTCATCTGAAGGTAGTTGTAGTGTGAGTATATCTCTAGAAGAGAAGGGAGATGATTATGTAATAAGTGTAGCTGATCAAGGTATTGGTATCCCTAAGGAAGATAAAAGAAATATCTTCGGAAGATTCTTTCGTGCTAATAACGCTCGTGAGAAGACCTCAGATGGTTCAGGCATTGGTCTTTATATTTCGAAGATGATAATGGAATCAGCTGGGGGGAAGATATGGTTCGAATCACCGAGTATGTTCAAACAGGTAGGGGATAAAAAAGTGGGATATGGCACGGTATTCTATGTTTCGATTCCATCGTCAGGTATGAGATGTTCAGATGAAAAAAAAATGTGTGAAGACCAAATTTGATATTAAATTTTGAGATTATATTCAAGACCTATGAGATTTTGGTATACTCACTAAATGGAGATAAAAAGACCTATTTTAAAAAAAGACCATCTTGTCGAAGAAAAAAATATTGATAGTGGATCTTTGAGATTAGATATTGAATCAGCTTTGTTAAACGATCTCTCATTTGATAATAGAGAGATGAGCGATATTGAATTGTATGAGGTCATTGCTGAGAATATTGATCTGCAGACCTCTATTATTAAAGAGTTAAAGATCACGGATTCGATTCTAAAGAAGGTTAATCTTGCTGGTACAAAGATCAAACAAACTTTTTTACAAAGGGTAGAGATTGGAAGTTGTCGTATCCAAGGAACCGAATTTTCTGAAGCAAATTTCATTGATGTGGTCATTCGTAACTCTAAATGTACGAATTCTTCATTTAGGTTCTCAAAGATAAAAGATACAGCTTTTATTGATTGTGATCTGAGTGATTCTGACTTTATTGGTGCTGAATTAAAAAATGTTATATTTCAGAATTGTAATTTGACAGGTGTTCAATTTTCTCAGTCAAAACTATCTCGTGTAAGCTTGAAAAGTTCAATTATAGAAAATATTCATATAGGGAAGGAATCTTTGAACGGTCTTGTTGTGAATACAGGACAGGCTATCTATTTGAGCTCGCTTTTTGGACTTATCATAGAAGACTGATTTCGGTATTTTTTATTGTATTTGCTTGGCGTAGAAGTGATATAATAAATATGTAATTTTTCTTAAGAAATGAAAATATATAAAAACATTATTTTGTCAGTTCTTGTTCTACCGGTTCTATCTTTGCTGTTTTTTGCTGCAAGATCCCACGCTTCCGTGATCCCAACCATAACATTGATGAGTGTGAATAATACGAGTAGTACTGTCAATGTATACGGTGATCCTGATTCTAGTATCTTGCTTTACTATGGAGTTTCTTCTGTGATGGTTCCTATTGGAAGTACTGATAGCGGAGGCTATTTTTCGATGCCTCTTAGTACTGCTAGTTACAATATTTCCTGTGGGCAGACTGCATATGTTGTTGTAAATGGTTCAAGATCTTCTACAATTGCTTGGGAACCAAAAGATAATTCTTGTGCATCTAGTACTACTGATACTGTTTCAAATACAAGTCTTACATTCAGTAAGAATAATCTTGTCATGAATGCCAATCAAAATCAGACAATAAATATTTATGGTACTGGAGGTTATTCAATAACAAGCAATCCCTATCCTTCTGTTGTTTCAGCAAATATAGATGGAAGTGCTATTGATATACATACTAATTCTTTAGGTAATTCAAATATTGTCATTTGCGAAAGTAGTGGAACTTGTGCGACTTTGTATATTTCTTCTGTTGATGGAACCTATCAGACTACATATAGTCAAACTCCTACGCTTTCTTCTTTCTCTGTTTCTTCAAATAACTTGAATGGAAAATTCTTGAGTATTGGGAGTGTTCTTAATATCGTGATCAATGTGAGCAGTTCGGTAAGTAGAGTAACAGCAACTGTTAATGGTACTTCAGCGGGAATTTCTGGAAGTGGTAGTGGTCCATACACTATTCAATACACAGTGACTGGAAATGAGACTCTTCCAATACCTGTGATCGTGAATTTCTCTGATGGTTCAGGTAATTACGGTCAGGTGGCTTTTTCTCTTGGTAATCTACCTGTTGCACAAGTGGTCACAAGTAGTAGTTCTTCATCTTCTAGTAGTAGTTCTAATTCTAAATATGTATTTTCAAGTTTTTTGACCATTGATTCTACAGGAACCGAAGTAACTGAATTGCAGAAACGCTTGACCTCTCTTGGTTTTTTTAGTGGTCCTATAACTGGATATTTTGGACCGCTTACTAAGGCTGCTGTCATAAAATTCCAAAAGGCTCACAAAATAACACAAGCTGGTTATGTTGGTCCTTCTACAAGAGCTATCCTCAACCAGAACTAAAAAGTTAGTTAAGTAAAAAAAATACCAGCTTGCAATTGAATTTGTTAGCTGGTCTTTTGTTATTCGATGACGGCTTCGAGAGGGAGGAGTCCTTGGATCAGTAGAGTTGGTTCTTTGAGTATTTCTCGCAAAGCTTCTTGAAGAGCTAGTATATCCTCATACTTATTTAGCTCTTTTTCGACGCTCACTTTCTCTTGACCAAAATTTGGTCCTTCCTCTCTCTTTCGTGTCACGACGAAAGAAACGAAGTATCTATATTGTGTTTTCATAAAGGGGCTTTAAGCCTAACTGTCTTCAAAAATTTAGCACTTATATGATTTAGTGTAAAGTGATAATATGAATGGACGAAAATATAAAATGCTTCACATACCCTTTTACGATCCAGAGATGTCATATGAAGAGAACTTCAAAAAAGGTCCTTTCGGTGACTTTGCAGATAAGAAGATACTTTCAGAAGAAGGAGAACCTCAGTATGTCTTTTTTGGACATAAGGTCTATTCTCCATTTGGTATACCTGCAGGTCCTTTGATAAATGGTAATTTTGTTCGAGCTGCTATGGATAAAGGTTTTGATATAGTCACATATAAGACAGTAAGAACAAAAAAATATCCATGCCACCCATGGCCAAATGTTCTATCTGTAAATATTGATGGTGATCTTACTTTAGAAAAAGCTAATGAAAAATTAGTAGCTGATAGTGATTACAAAGAACCTTTATCGATCACTAATTCTTTTGGAGTCCCTTCTTTTGATCCTGATATTTGGAAAAAAGATATAAAGGATCTGATCAAAGGTACTCGCAAAGGACAAATTGTTGTTGGAGCTTTTCAGGGAACAAGATCAGAGGACGGAAATATTGAAAGCTACATAGATGATTTTCGCCAAGCTGCGCAAATGCTTAAAGAATCAGGTGTTGAGGTCTTTGAAGTTAATTTTAGCTGTCCAAATGAGGGAACTAACAATTTGCTTTGCTTTGATATAGAGAGAAGTGTCCTTGTTGCTAAGGCCATAAAAGAAGTAATTGGTCCTTTGCCTCTGATCGTAAAGATCGCATATTTTAAAGACGAGGAGACGTTTAAAAGATTCGTTAAAGAGATAGGTTCGATAGTTCAAGGTATTTCTGCTATAAATACGATCGCAGCTCTGATAATAGATAAGGATGGGAAACAAGCTCTTCCTGGGGAGGGAAGGAGTAGAAGTGGTGTCTGTGGGCATTCTATTAAATGGGCTGGACTTGAGATGGTAAAAAGACTAAAGAAACTCAAAGATGAATTTGGATACACATATACAATAATAGGTGTTGGAGGTGTTACAGAGGCTAAAGATTTTCTTGAATATAGAGAAAGTGGAGCTGATGTTGTTATGTCCGCAACAGGTGCGATGTGGAATCCTCATTTAGCAGAAGAAGTAAAAGAAAAAATAATATGACAAATGTAATTGATATCTTGAAAAAAGTTGGAGCTCTTATTTCAGACGATCATTTTGTTGGTACTTCCGGATTACATATGGATACTTATATAAACAAAGATGCTTTGTATCCTCATACTAAGGAAACCTCAGAGGTTGGGAAACTTTTTGGAGAAAAGTATAAAGATAAGAATATTGATGTAGTAGTTGCTCCCGCATTAGGGGGTATTATTTTATCGCAATGGACAGCTCATCATTTGTCAGAATTGAATAATAAAGATGTCTTGGGAATATACACAGAGAAGACTCCTGAAGGAGGACAAGTATTCACTCGTGGCTACGACAAATATGTAAATGGCAAGAATATCTTGATCGTTGAAGATCTTACAACTACTGGCGGATCTGTAATGAAAGTTGTGGAAGCTGTAAAAGAAAAAGGAGGAAATGTTGTAGGAGTATGTGTAATGGTAAATAAGAATCCAAAAACAGTTAACAGCGATACTCTAGGTATTCCTTTCGATTCTTTGGCTGAATATCCAGTTGCAGTCTATGAAGCAAAGGATTGTCCTCTTTGTAGGTCTGGAATACCTGTGAATATAACAATAGGGCACGGTAAAAAATTTGTAGAAAGTCAACTCCCTAAAAAAGATAATTAGAATATAATATACAAATGAACCCCGTCGAAAAATATAATGCCAGAGCAAGAAAGATAAATTCAATGCTCTGTGTGGGGTTAGATGCTGATTTTGATAAGATGCCAGAGAGATTTAAGACCCTAGGAGGTAGTGAAGCCCAATTCCAATTTAATAAATACATCATCGATTCTACTTATGAATACGCAGCCGCCTTCAAACCGAACGCGGCTTTTTTTGAGTCTCGCGGAACTGACGGTGTGGAAGCTTTGAAAAAGACCATGGATTATATCCATGAAAAATATCCAGATGTTTTTACTATCTTTGATGCAAAAAGAGCTGATATCGGAAATACGAATAAAGGATATCTTAATTCTTCTTTTGATTGGTTCGGTTTTGATGCTGTGACAATACATCCGTATTTGGGTCAGGAAGCTGTTCAACCTTTTTTGGATCGGAAAGATAAATGTACGATTGTTCTTGTCAGAACTTCAAATCCCGGAGCTCCAGAATTTCAAGATAAGATCCTTAAAGATACAAATGAGCCTCTTTGGCAGTGTGTTTTGAAAAGAGTGAATTCAGAGTGGAATAAAAACAAAAATCTAATGATCGTTGTTGGAGGTATAAATCCAGATGAGATCGCAAAAGCTAGAGAGATCGCTCCAGATATCACATTTTTAGTTCCGGGTATTGGAGCTCAAGGAGGAGAAGCAAAGAACATCATCGAAAAAGGAAAAAATAGTGAAGGATTAGGGCTAATTATAAATTCATCGAGAGGAATAATATTTTCTGAAGATCCAAGTGAGGAAGCTCGAAAACTTCGAGATGAAATTAGGATGTTTCAATAGTTATTAGATATTAAAAATAGTATATAAATCTATGGAAGAAATTGGCGAAAAATGTGGTGTTTTTGGAATCTATGGAAAAGGGTTGGATGCAAGTCGTCTTACATTTTTCGGTCTCTATGCCTTACAGCATAGAGGACAAGAAGGATCAGGGATATCTTCCTCGGATGGAGAAAAGATCTATTGTCATAAGCACACTGGTTTAGTTTCTCAAGTTTTCAATGAAGAGATAATTGAAAAACTTCCAGGGTATATTGCTGTTGGACATAATAGATACTCAACATCATCAGGGGGAGGTATTGAACATGTTCAGCCTGTTGAAGTTCCTGATGGAACTATCACATTGGTTCATAATGGAAATCTCCCTAGTGTAATAAAACTTACTAATTTTTTGAGTGAAAGAGGAGTGGTTCTAAAGAATGCTTCAGATTCGAAGATAATTACAGAAGCTCTTCATTCTCTTATGAAAGAAGGAAAAGAAATTGAGGAGGCTATAGAAGAAATATTTCCTCTAATGACAGGCTCATTTTCTATTTTAATAATGACCTGCAAAAAATTGATCGCACTTCGTGATCGTTTTGGGATACGCCCTCTGTCAGTTGGAAAATTGAACGGAGGGTATATTTTTGCCTCAGAAACTTGTGCTTTTTATCCGATAGGAGGAACTTTTATTCGCGAAGTACTTCCTGGAGAAATGGTAGTTGTTGATGAAGCGGGTCTAAGAAGCAAACAGATCTCTCCAAGTGATCAAAAATTAGATATCTTTGAATTTGTCTATTTTGCAAGACCAGATAGTACAATGCTTGGACAATCAGTCTACCAAGTAAGAAAAAGGTTTGGACAGATCCTAGCAAGAGAATATCCAATAGAAGCAGATGTGGTCATTCCTGTTCCAGAAACGGCTACACCTGTTGCTATAGCATATTCGCAAGCGAGCGGAATTCCTCTAGAAACAGGACTCATAAAAAGTAGATATATTCATCGAACATTCATTGAACCTGAACAACATATTAGGGAACAAGGTGTGAAGCTGAAGCTATCACCTTTAAGAGAAGTGATAGAAGGTAAAAGGGTTGTTATTGTTGACGATTCAATAGTCAGAGGAACTACCTCGAGACAAATAGTAAAGATGCTTTTTGAGACAGGTGCTAAGGAAGTCCATTTTATGATTAGTTCGCCCCCTGTACGTTTTCCTGATTTTTATGGAATTGATCTGCCTGATCAGACAAAACTCTTGGCAGCAACAAAGACCATAAAAGAAATGAATGATTATCTCGGTTCTACTTCGTTGAATTTCCTTTCTTTCAAAGGAATGGTTGAAGCTACTGGAATTCCAGGATCAAATTTCAACACTGCTTGTTTTACGGGAGAGTATCCGATTGATCTAGAAGAAAGAAAAAAGGATGTTACTTATCATAATATTTCTTAGACAAGTATGAATATTTTAATCGTAGGAAGTGGAGGAAGAGAACATTCTCTGACATGGAAATTAAAACGATCGCCCAAGATAGATAATATCTTTATTGCACCAGGAAATCCTGGTACCGCAAAGCTTGGAACAAATATTCCTATACAAAAGACGGAAGAGATAATCGAGTGGCTGAAAGAAAATAAAATGGATCTTGTTGTGATAGGTCCAGACAATTTTTTGGCTGAAGGGATCGTTGAAAGGATAGAAAATTTAGGGGTCGCAGTTTTTGGACCAACAAAAAATGCATCAGAAATTGAGTGGTCAAAATCTTTTGCAAAACAATTCATGCAGGAAGAAGGAATTCCAACTGCAAACTTCAAAGTCTTTAATGATCTCAATCTTGCAAATAGATATATTGAGACACAGACTTTTCCTCTGGTGATCAAGGCGAGTGGTCTAGCTCTGGGAAAAGGAGTTGTAATTACTAGAGATATCTCTGAGGCGAGAAAAGTATTGGAAGATATCATGGCGACAAAGATATTTGGAGAAGCAGGAAATGAGGTTGTGATCGAAGAATTTTTACAAGGAAAAGAAATATCTACGCATGCTTTTTGTGATGGAGAGAATGTGATGATGTTTCCATCATCACAAGATCATAAGACCATCTTTGAAGGTGATATAGGCCCAAATACAGGCGGTATGGGCACTATTGCTCCTGTCCCTTGGGTGACGGAGGTCCATATGAAAGTTATAGAGGATACGATAATAAAGCCTACTATCAAAGCTCTAAAAGAAAGAGGAAGACCTTTTAAAGGAATATTATTTCCTGGCATTATGATCACTGATAGTGGTCCAAAGGTCATTGAGTTCAACGCACGTTTTGGTGATCCTGAGACAGAATCTTATATGAGGATCCTAAAGACAGATCTGCTTGATATTCTCTTTGCATGCGTTAATGGAAAATTAAATGAACAAGTGATCGAGTGGGAAGATCTTAGTGCTTGTACTGTCATGTGTGCGTCAAAAGGGTATCCTGGGAGTTATGAAAAAGGTAAGGTGATCAATGGTCTGGATGATCTTAACGAAGATGTAGTTGTCTTTCATGCTGGTACAAAAGAACAGGAAGGAAAAATTGTCACAAACGGAGGCAGAGTCCTTGGAGTGTCTGCAACCGGAGAGGATCTTAAAGATGCTCTTTCTAAAGCTTATAAGACTATCGAAAATATTTCTTTTGATGGAATGCAATTTAGAAGAGATATTGGAGCAAAATCAATTTAAAATCATGAAATTAATTTCTTTAAACATCGAACTTAATAAGCATAGAGATCTGGTCCTAGGTTTTCTCAAAAAAGAAAAATCAGATGTTATCTGTCTGCAAGAAATTTTGGAGGCAGATTTTCCAATTTACAAAAAAGAGTTAGAAATGGAAGGGGTTCTTGAAATGTGGTATCAAATGGATTCAACGAGGGATTCTCATCATCCAGAACTCCAAGGTCAAAAGCATGGAATTGCAATTCTGACTAAAAAAATTATTGGTTCTGGTTTAAACTATTACAATGGGTCTAAAGAAAATGTTATTAAACCAAGTAATGATCTTTCTGCAAATAAGACTATTCAAAATAATAATGTGTTCCTGTGGATCGAAACAGAAAATAATGAAGGTGAGAGGTTTAAATTCATAACAACTCATTTGCCAGTAACAGCAAAAGGAGAAACGACAGATTATCAACTTAAGGTTGTTGATCTATTAATTAGAGAACTTGAAAAGATCCCAGAATTTATTCTTTGTGGAGATACTAACGCTCCAAGGGGAAAGGAAGCATTTTCTAGAATTGCAGCAAAGTACAAAGATAATATTCCACCAGAATACGAGACAAGCCTTGATCAGAACCTCCATAGAGTAAAAGGACTCATGTATATGGTTGATGGACTTTTTACGACACCTTCATATAAAGCAGTGAATGTTAAGCTTGTTGATGGTGTAAGTGATCATATGGCTATTGTCGCAAATATTGAAAAAGCCTAAGAACTTTCTATTCTTCCTCAAATGAAGTACATTAGATGAATGTCTAAAGATGAGGTCATATTAAGATTTGAAAAACTTAGTTTTGAATACGGTCATACAAAGCCTATTTTGGATGAAGTAGATTGTTCGATACGGAGAGGAACTAAGGTAACTATTATGGGGCAGAATGGTGCTGGTAAAAGCACTATTTTTTCTCTTGTCACGGGCAAACTCAAGCCAGAATCAGGTAGGGTGATCATTTCTAACGGATTGACTATCGCTATTTCGCGTCAGGTCATTCCACGGAACGAATTGGATCTTACTGTGAGAGATTTTTTCTTAAAAGCTTTTGACGATTCTATTGCTGCAGGTCTCAGAAAAAATACTGGAAAGATATATGATATTGATCCAAAAATAAATGCGATCCTTGATGTTGTACATTTGAAAAGTGGTGAAAAGATGCATGAAAGGATCGTCAAAACATTTTCAGGAGGACAACAAGCTCGTCTTCTACTAGCTTCAGCTTTGATACAGGATCCAGATCTTTTGCTTTTGGATGAACCAACTAATAATCTTGATAGGTCAGGCATTGAACATCTCACTAAATTCCTTAAAGATTATAAAAAGACAGTGATAGTTATTTCCCATGAGGCTGATTTTTTGAACTCATTTACTGATGGGGTCCTTTATCTTGATATATATACAAAAAAACTCGAACAATATGTCGGAGACTATTTTGATGTTGCTGAACAGATATCAGCAAGACTTGAAAAAGAAAATAGAAAAAATGCGCAATTAGCAAAAGAGATCCAAGAGAACAAAGATAAGGCGAATTTCTTTGCAAATAAAGGAGGGCAGATGAGACTTGTGGCAAAGAGGATGAGAGAAAAGGCTGAGGAGCTTGAGGAAGAGAAAGTTGATATCAGAAGAGAAGATAAGACCATTCGTCCTTTTGTTATTCCTCATCAACCAGATCTGATCGGAGATATCATCAGTATCACTTCTTTTAATGTCATGAGTCCAAAGACACATAAAATTGTAAATAGAAAAGCAAATATCATCCTAAAAAAGAATCAACATCTGTTGCTTAAAGGTCCAAATGGAATTGGAAAAAGTACTTTGCTTGAATCTATTGCAAAAGGAAAGGTCTCTGGGATCACTATCCAAAGCGGAGTTAAGGTTGGTTATTATAGACAAGATTTCTCTACATTGAATTTTGATGACACTGTTTATGATTGTCTTCTTGAAGTAATGGACAAGCATATTGAAGAAACAATGAGAACTGTGGCGGCAGGATTTTTAATTACAGGGGACATGATCCGAACAAGGATAGGTAATCTATCTGAAGGTCAAAAAGGACTGGTCGCTTTTGCAAGACTTGTTCTTGAGAGACCTGGATTATTGATCCTAGATGAACCGACAAATCATATTAATTTTAGACATATTCCGATCATTGCTGAGGCTTTGGATAAATACCAAGGGGCAATGATCTTGGTCAGTCACGTACCGGATTTTGTAGAGAAGATCCGTATTGATGATGTTTTGGATCTGGAGAATTGATCTTTAGACCAATTGTAGATCGTGAAGAAAAGTTTTCAATTCTTCTCCTTCAATATTTCTGTGAGCTCCTTCGCTAAGAGAATCTAGTTTGATGTTCATTATTCTCGTGCGCTTAAGATCATCAACTTCTTGGAATAATGCAGAGCACATTCTTCTGATCTGATGTTTTTTTCCTTCAGTTAGAATAACTTTGAAAGCTCTTTCTCCTAATATCTGAACTTTACATTTTTCAGTTTGCTCATTCTCGATCTTTACGCCAGCTTCCATCTTTTCTTTGAAATTGGAACGAAGGTCATTCTTTGTTGTCACAAGGTATTCTTTTTCGTGATAATACTTCGGACCGAGTAATCTTTCTGTTATACGTCCATCGTTTGTAAGTATGATCAACCCGTGGGAATCTTTGTCTAATCTTCCAATAGGGTACACATCTTTCAATGCAAAGACATTTTTAATTTCTTTTTCTCCTTTCTTTGCAGAATGAGTCACTATTCCTCTTGGTTTGTTGTAAGCAATATATATGTAGGGCTTTTGTTTTCCTCTGAATCTGACATCTACTTTGTCTGTTTCACTTACTTTATCTCCAAGAACAGCCACTCTACCATTGATGAAGACCTGTCCTTTTTCGATCAATTCATCTGCTCCTCTTCGGGTTGAGTAATTCTTCAAAGCTAAATACTTATTGATCCTTATTTGTGAAGGATCTGCTGGAACAGGTGTAGTTGTACGAGGTGTAAATTGTTTTTTTACTTGAGGTTTGTTGTTTCGGTCTGGAGTGTATGGTCTATTTGTCATAGGCTTACTTCCTTCATATTTGGATGATGAAGGTCTGCTTGGCTTTGAATGACCAAACGAAGCCTTAGAATTAAAGGGTTTATTGTTTCTTTTTTGTTTTTGATCGAATCGTTTTTCCATATATTTAGGCAGTATAGCACTAGGTGGTCTAAATTCTTAATATTTTTTATATCTTGTAAATATAGGTCAAAGAATAGAAGATATTCTTGTGGCATAATATTTGGATGGCATATTATGTTTATATCTTAGAATGCAAAGATAAGACCCTCTATACTGGTTCAACTAATGATCTTGAGAAGAGGGTCTTTGCTCATAATAATTCAAAGACCGGAGCAAAATATACAAAGGCTCGTAGACCTGTTGTTCTGAAATATTTTGAAAGATTCCAGACAAAAAGTCAGGCGATGAAAAGAGAATACGCTGTAAAAAAACTTCTGAGAGGAGAAAAAATAGAATTGATGATCAGGAAATAATTTGTCGTATAATATACTCATGCTTTCTAAAGTCTTTGATCTAAATACTCTCAAAAATTTCTACAACAAATATGATAGGCATATTGGTACTCTTACTATAATCATTGGTTTTTTCTTTGATAACTTGATCATTAGAAGTTCGTCCATAGATTCACAAACATCTACTTTCCTTATTTATATTTCTGTTGCTGGAATATCTATTTTGCTTTTGCATTTGCTCGAGAGCAGAAAAAATTTCAAAGAAGAAGATAAAGGAGCTTTACATTTTTGGGTTTTCTTTGCGATGCAGTTCACTATAGGAAGTCTTTTTAGTATGTTCTTTGTCTTTTATTCAAGAGGGGTTTCATTGGCAACCTCATGGCCTTTTCTTTTACTCCTATTTGCAAATCTTATTGGGAATGAAGCTTTTAAGAATCATTATTCAAAACTCAGTCTTCAAGTAACTCTTTATTTCATCTCTGTATTTTCATTCAGTATTTATTTTCTTCCTGTGGTCATGCATCACATGAGCGACAGGATATTTATTTACAGTGGTTTTCTTAGTTTGGTACTGATCTTCTTCTTTGTTCTTCTTCTTGTGATCATTTCACCTAAGAGAGTAAAACAGTGGGGAAAGAGAATGGTAGTCGGAGTTCTAACTATCTATCTTTTGATCAATGTGTTTTATTTCACAGATACTATTCCACCAGTTCCTCTTGTAATGAAAGATGGAGGAGTTTATCACGATTTTTCTGTCACCGATTCAGGTGATTATGAGGTATATTCCGAAAACTCTGGCTGGAATTTCTTTCAGACATATCCTGTTTATCATCGTCTAGGTAGTGAGCCTGTATACGTTGTTACTTCTGTGTATGCTCCATCAAAGCTTGATACAAATATAATCCATGACTGGCAGTATTATGATGAGACAACAAAGGATTGGAAAAGTGCTAGTAGGATCGTTGTTCCAATTTATGGTGGGAGAGAGGGAGGTTATAGATTTTATTCTTTCAAGCAAAATCTAACTCCTGGAAATTGGAGAGTAAACATCGAGACTGCACAAGGACAGATAGTTAGTAGGATAAAATTCGAGGTAGTTGATGCAACTTCTACTCCAGAACTTTCAAAAGTAATATATTGATCCTTATTTAATAGAGTGAGTTCCCGCGACAAAACCAGTTGTCCAGCAAAGCTGGAGGCTGTAACCTCCAGAAGGACGGTCAATATTTAGGATATCTCCAACTAGAAATAGGTTTGAGAATTTTCTAGATCTCATTGTTTTAAAGTCTACTTCATCAAGTATCACCCCTCCGCTTGAGATGATCGCTTTATCAGCTCCAAGAAGTTTATCAATATGCATTGGAATATTTTTCAGTAGTTTCACAAATTCAAGTCTTTCTTCTCTTGTGACACTGTTTGATCTTTTTTCAGGGTCGATCTTTGAAAGTTCTACAACTATTGGAACGATCGATGAGGGGATCAGGTCACTCAACGAATTTTTAAATTTCATGTTGCTGTTTTTTTTGAATATTTCTTGGAGAGCTGTATTTAGTTTGCTGTAATCATGACTAGGAAGTAAGTCTAAAGAAACTATTACTTCTCCGTATTTTAGAAGTTCGCCAATGTCTTTACTCATATTCAATATTGTAGGACCACTTATTCCAACATGTGTGAAAAGGATCTTTCCTTTTTTTGTATCTTGTTTTTCTCCGTTCTGAAATATTGTTAGTTTTATATCAGTAAGACTTACTCCAGATATCCTTGATACCCAGTCATCTTTTACTGCAAGGGGAACTAATGAAGGAGTTGGTTCTATTATTGTGTGTCCGATATTCTTCAACCATTTGTATGCATCACCTGTAGAACCTGTTTCTGGTCTAGAGGTTCCTCCTGTTGCGATTATTATTGAATCTCCGTATATGATATTTTTTCCCTTGAGTTTAACCCCAGAGATATTTTTATCGTCGGATAGAACTATCTCTGAGACTTGAGAATTTGTCAGGATAGTTACTTTTCCATCATTAATATATTTAGTAAGGACATTAAGTACTGATTCTGATCTGTCGCTTGTTGGAAATACCCTAAATTCTTTTTCAACTTTTGTTTCCATACCTTTGGAATTGAAAAAATCCAAGCTTTCTTTTACTCCATATTGTGAAAAAGCAGAAAATAGAAATTTTCCATCATCTTTGAACTTCTCTAGGAGTTTCCTAGTATCGAATTCTGCATTAGTGACATTGCATCTTCCACCTCCTGTGATCAGAAGTTTTTTTCCGAGAGATCCATTTTTTTCAATTAATATCACTTTTGCACCGAGTTCTGCAGCTCTTCCTGCTGCCATCATCCCAGCAGGGCCTCCTCCGACCACTATTACATCCCATTTTTTTTCTTCCATGAAGGCAATATTATCATAAAATCCTTTTGTTCATTATTTGTGGCTAAATATTGGAGATTATGATAAAAATATGCGGAATAAAATATTATGGTTACTTTAACAACTGAAGTGGAACCGGAGGATGGAGATGTAGCTGAGGTCAGGACCAAAACTATATCACTGACCCTATGTGAAAATCTGGATAGTCTTGTTTGTGGGATCAAGGAGCGAGATTCACAAGCCTTTTCGGAATTAGATGTCGTCTTAAGGCCATTCCTTATTCCGATGTTGGTTAGATTTCTGAGGAACGAATATGACAGTGATGAATTGTTCAATGATGTTCTTTTAGAGATCTGGGTGAAGATCGATGCTTTCGATCCAAGGAAAGGTAAGTTTCTTGGTTGGGTCATCACAATGTCACGTCGTCGAGCGATCGACAGGATCCGTTGTTCAGAAGCGAGATGTGCAAGGTATCAGAGGTTCGGACTTAAGGAAAATTGTGAGTGGGATGGAGGAAGAGGTCGTTCCGATCAAGAGTGGAGAGCTCCATACAACACGGATCGACACGAAAGACTTCATAAACTTCTTGCTAATAAGACGATCCCAGAGGCACAAAGAGAGTGTCTTAGTCTTTATTATCTGAAAGATCTATCCCAAAGAGAAATTGCCGCGCACCTTGGGATTCCTCTTGGAACGGTTAAAACTCGCCTTGAACTTGGTTTTGACAAGATCTCTCGGCTTGTCCGTTTTGATCCGATGTTTAGTTGTTGTGAATGAGACTCTTAAAGGGTCTCTTTTTTTATTTAAAATTTTGTCTATAAAAATCTGATATAATCCATTAGTAAAAAACTAGTATGGACCCAAAAAAAATTTCATTTCCAAGTGACCACAATGCACATGAGGCGATCATTGAATGGTGGTACTTTAATGGTCACCTTAAAGACAACGAGGGGAATGTTTACAGTTTTATGGATTGCTTGTTCAAAGCAGACATTGAAAAAGTGAATATTCCTTATTTAAGTCGTCTTCCTTTCAATAAAGTATTTGGTAAAAGTCAAAATGTATATTTTGCTCATTCAGTTGTATCAGATATAGGCAATCAAAAGAATTACAAAGAGGTTCAGAATGTGTCCCTCGTCTCTAAGGATAGTTTTAAGAAAGAAAGATTATTCGTGAATTACATTGATCCGATAATTGTAAAAGGTTTTGTTAATAATGAAATTGTTGAGACTGATAAAAATGTCTTCCATATAAAAACAGAACATTTGGATCTTATCCTAGAATCAAAAAAGTCACCCTTACTTGAAGGCGGAAAAGGTTATATCTCTGTATGTGGAAGAGGAAGCTATTATTACTCTCTCACAGATATGAAGACCAGTGGAACTATAACAATTGATGGAAAAACAATAGAAGTTAAAGGAAATTCATGGATGGATCACCAATGGGCAGATGTCTCATACAAGCAGGATAAATGGACATGGTTCTCTCTGCAGTTTGATAATGGTACGGATATTATGTGTTGTGAATATGATGACGGTAAGGTTAAAGATCGTCTCGTTGATATCATTCCTAAATCTGGTAGATCTCTTCATTACAATGATCTCATATTAATACCAGGTAGAGATGTCTGGAAAAGCCAAATGACAAAAGCAGAATATCCAATGTCTTTTGATATAGAGATCCCAAAATATAAAGCAAAACTAAATGTAAAGTCTGTTATGTCTGATCAGGAAATGATCTTCATGGCAATAAATTATTGGGAAGGACCTCTTGAGGTCTCGGGCACAATAGATGGGAAGAAAGTAAAAGGTAATGGATTCATGGAGCTTGTTGGTTATCCATCAGATTATAATTACCTTTTGAATTACGGCAATGAGATGAGAAAGAGGATCATTAACGAAATATTTAAATAGATATACTTATGCTGATCAAATAAGAGATCGTCCTTTCATTGAATCTGGTTTTTCAAGACCAAGAAGTTTTAGGATCGTTGGAGAAATATCCGAGAGTCCTCCTGATTGAAGGGAATATTCCTTTGAAGTAAGTATCTCTGGTACTTGGTTTGTTGTGTGTGAGGTATGTTTGATACCTGTTATTGGATCAATGTTTGTCTCTGCGTTTCCATGATCTGCTGTTATGAATGCAATTCCTTTGTTTGCGTTTAGGGATTCTATTACTCTTCCTAATTGTTTATCTGTCTCTTCAACGGCTTCTATTATTGCTGGTACATCTGCAGTATGTCCTACCATGTCTGCATTCGCAAAATTGATGAAAATGAAATCGATGCCTTTATTTATTTCTTCAATTGCTTTGTCAGCAATTCCTTCAGCTCGCATCTTAGGAGCAAGATTATGAGTTGGAACATCTTTTCGACTATCAAGAAGTATGTGTGTTTCGCCTAGATATGGTGTTTCTACTCCACCATTTAAGAAATAAGTTGCATGAGGAAATTTTTCTGTTTCTGCGATATGTGACTGTGTAAGACCTGCGTTCGAAATTTCTTTTGCAAGAGTTGTTTCGATCTTTATTGGAGGAAAAGCTACCATTACTTTTCCATTAAAACGTGAATCATAATCTGCAAGAGTTACTATAGGTATATCCTTGTCTTTGGTTCTTTCAATAAGTTTTTCAGTGATCATTCTTGCTCTGTCTGCACGGAAATTGAAAAAGAAAATACCATCATGTTCTTTTATTACGAGATCTTCATTCTTTGGTCCGTAACAAATGATCGGTTCCAAAAGTTCATCGATCTTTCCTTCTTTGTATAGGTTTTCCAGATATAGAACAGGATCGACAGTACAAATATTTCCTTTTCCTTCAAAAAGAGCTTGCTCAACTTTTTCCAATCTATCCCAATTATGGTCTCGGTCCATTGAATAAAAGCGTCCAGAAATAGTTGCAATTGATCCCACTCCTATCTTTTTTATCTCTTCTTCTAGTTCCTTTATATATAAGTTTGCGCTTTGGGGAGCTACATCGCGTCCATCAGTGAATGAGTGTATTGCAATTTTTTTGACACCATTTTCTTTTGCAGCTCTTAGAAAGGCAAACAAATGTTCAATATGACTGTGTACTCCTCCGTCAGAAAGAAGTCCTTGTACATGAAGTGTCGAATTGTTTTTTTTCACATGTTCGAATAGGGAAATGAATGCATGGTTCTTAGCAAATTCTCCAGAGTCAATACTCTTTTTGATACGAACGAGGTCTGTATCAACGGTTGTTCCTGCTCCAATTGTTGTATGTCCAACTTCACTATTTCCCATTTGTCCTTCAGGCAAGCCTACTGCAAGACCTGAGGCCTCAAGTAAATTGTGAGGGTAATCTCTCCATAACGAATCAAACACTGGGGTTTTTGCTGATGCGATCGCATTATCTTTTATTTCTTCTCTATATCCCCAGCCGTCTAGGACGATCAAAATAATTGTTTTTTTTGTATTCATATTATTGGATTTTACACTATTTCTTATGAAAAACACCACCTCGTAATGAGGTGGTGTTTTAAAAAATAAAACTATGCTTTGAATGCTCCTTTACCCGCAAATATTGCTTTTGGACCAAGCTCCTCCTCAATTCGAAGAAGTTCATTGTATTTTGCAACACGCTCGGTTCTGCAAAGTGAGCCTGTTTTTATCTGTCCACAACCAAGTCCAACTACGAAGTGAGAAATAGTCGTGTCTTCTGTCTCGCCTGAGCGATGAGAAACTACCGCTGTCATTCCAGCCTTATGTGCCATTTTGATAGCCGCAATGGTCTCTGAGACAGTTCCGATCTGATTTAATTTAATTAGAATAGAATTACCAGCTTTCTCTGAAATTCCTTTTTCCAATCTTTTTATATTTGTCACAAATAGATCATCTCCAACTATCTGTGTTTTCTTTCCATAAGCTTTCGTCATTGCTTTCCAACCTTCCCAATCATCTTCTGCGTGTCCATCCTCAATTGAAACGATAGGATATTTTTTCAACCAATCTCCGTAGAAGTTCACTAATTCTTCTCCAGAAAAAGTTTTTCCTTCTCTCTCTAGTACATATTTTCCATCCTTGTAAAATTCGCTTGCAGCAGCATCAATTGCGATCATTACATCTTTACCTGCCTTGTATCCTGCTTTTTCTATTGCTTCTAGAATTACATCTACTGCGGCTTCATTTGAAGGCAATGTTGGTGCAAAACCTCCTTCATCACCAACTGTTGTTGGAAGTTTTTTATCATGAAGGATCTTTTTCAATGAGTGAAAGATCTCTGCTCCCATTTGCAAAGCCTGTTTAAAACTTTTTGCTCCCACTGGCATTACCATGAATTCCTGAATGTCTGTAGAATTTTCTGCATGTTGTCCTCCGTTTAGAATATTCATCATTGGAAGGGGAAGTGACATTGGTTTTCCTGTCTTTGCGATCTGGGCAAAATATTTATACAAAGGTTTTTTCTGTGACTTTGCTGTTACGTGTGCAAAAGCAAGTGAAACCCCAAGGATCGCATTTGCTCCTAAGTTTGATTTTGTCTCTGTTCCGTCGATCTCGATCATTTTGCCGTCAATTGTCTTTTGGGTCCATTCTTTTCCTTTGAGAGCTTTTTTCAATATCACATTTACATTTTCTACTGCTTTAAGAACACCTTTTCCTCCATATCTGTTTTTGTCTCCATCACGTAGTTCAAGTGCTTCGTGACTTCCTGTTGAAGCTCCAGAAGGTACAGCTGCTCGTCCGAATGAGCCGTCTGAAAGAATAATATCAACCTCTACTGTTGGGTTGCCTCGTGAATCAAGAATTTCTCGTCCGCGGATATCTTTGATAGTTGCCATATAAAGAATTAAAAATTAATAATAAATAACAAAGTGATTATATATTATTTTTTATTTTAGTGGTACACTTTTTGAATGACGGTAAAAACAAAGCGTTTTATATTCTTTATTGTTGCGCTTATTGTTTTAGTTTCTCTAAGTATCGGATCATATCTTTATATTCAAGATCAAAATTTAGTTAGATCTAAGAAGCAAGTTCTTTTAGATTTTAATACCAATAAATTAGATGATGCTATTGCTAGGGCTCAAGAATTGTCAGAGAACAGATCAACAATGAAGGATGGTCTTTTGCTATTGGCTACTGCTTACGCCCAGAAAGGGAGCGTTTCTTTCAATGAAGGAGAATATTCTGATAAGGCGATTGATGCAGCAAGGAAAGTCCTTGAGATAGACCCTAATAATGCCGAGGCGTATCGGTTGATAGGTTATTCTTATGAAATTGCACAGAAATATACTGATGCACAGACTAATTATTTAAAGGCAATCGAATTAGATCCAAAACTTTCTCAGGCCTATAGTGGTCTTGGACACAGTTATGATCTTCAAGGAGATCTAGTTAAGGCAGAAGAATGGTATCGGAAGGCTTTGGCTATAGATGAGAATAATTTTCATGCGTTACTTAATTTAGCACGTGTTGATATCAGAAATAATAAACCCGATGAGGCTGAAGGATATTTGCAAAATATTGTAAAAAACAATCCAAACGATAGAGGGAATTCTGATGCCTATCAGCTACTTTCGTTCATAGAAAATAGTTATAAAAATGATGCGGTAAAATCAAATGAATATCTTGAGAAAGCTCTTACTTATGATCAAAATGTTCCACAAGTTTGGGTAAGTATTGGTATGGCTGCTTTATCAGATCTTCCAAACGCTACTTCAAAAGATGAATGGAATAATGGTGTATCAAAGGCAGAAGATTCAGTTCAGAAAGCTCTTTCAATAAATAAAAATCAAACATCTGCTTATTTACTTTCATCCCTTTTGTCTTCTTATCTTGGTGATTATAAAAAAGCAGAAGAGATGAGGTTGAAAGGCTTGGATGTTATTGATCAAGATATCACCTTAGGGCAACAAGAAAAAGATCAAACAAGAGCTATGTTAGAAAGTATAAATAATCTTTGGTCAGGCAAAAAATAAATACCCAAATATGAAAAAAACATCAGCTAGATCTAATTTTATTGTAGTCTTGATCCCATTAATATTTTTTTGTTTATTCGGTGTTACAAATAAAGCAGGTGCAACAGTAATGACTGCGAGTCAGGTACTGATGAGTCCTTATACTTGTCCATCTGTAAATTTTGGTACACATGCTGTAACTGTGATCGTTTCGACAAATTCGAACTATAATCCGAATGCCACTTTTAATACCGTTAGTGATTGTTCGGCTTATACTGCTGCCGCTATTAATAAATATAACAATGGGATCACGTGCGGAAATACTGTTTTTGTGGGTAGTTTTCAATGGAATCCATTATTTAGTACAGCTCCTTCACCAGTTCCTGGTGTTTGTGGTTCTTCTAATAACACTTCATCTCTTACTGCTCCGATCTATAATCTGTGTTCAGCAGGTTCGGCTTCTGCTGTCTCTACGAACAGCAGTACATTTACTTGGTCTTGTTATGGTTCAAGTGGAGGAAGTACAGCTTCTTGCACAGCTATAAGACTGCTTCCTGTGAATGGTAAATGTGGAACTACAAATAATTCATGTGCTCCTGGAACTTCCGTAGATGTCACAGATACTTCAACTCAGTACAAATGGAACTGTAATGGTTCAAACGGAGGAACAAGTGCAGCCTGTGCTATTAACAAACCTGTAAATGCTGTTTGTAGTTTAACTACAAGTCATGTGTGTACCACAGGTACACTAGGAGATACATCAGATACTTCAACTCAGTACAAATGGAGTTGCATAGGTTTGAATGGAGGAACTGGTGCATCGTGTACTCTTAATAAACCAGTGACAGGTATTTGTGGTTCTACAAATAATTCATGTAACGCTGGAACTTTTGTAGATGTTACTGATACTTCTACTCAATATTTATGGAGTTGTAATGGATCGGGAACTGGTTCAAATGCATCCTGTACTCTTAATAAACCAGTGACAGGTATTTGTGGTTCTACAAATAATTCATGTA
>CAZKTY010000003.1:0-4329 GCA_964555825.1 uncultured Candidatus Saccharibacteria bacterium | reverse complement strand
CTACTCAATATTTATGGAGTTGTAATGGATCGGGAACTGGTTCAAATGCATCCTGCCAAATTAATAAAATTTCTGCATATAATTGTTCTCCTTCTAATACTACAGCAAATGTTGGAGATACTATTGTTTGGACGGCTAGTGGAGTTTCTGGAGGAACATCTCCTTATAATTATATATGGTCTGAAATAGCTAATATTTCTAATTCTGTGACAACAAATATTCCTTCTTTTAATCGGGTATATGTTCTAAGTGATGTGGGTACCAAGAGTGAATATCTTCAGGTTGTCGATAGTTTCGGTATGTCTGCTGCTTTTAAATTATGTTCATCGAATGTCACTGTGAATAATTTTTGTATAGGTCCTGATGGATCGAATATTCCAAACGGTATTAAAAAAAGTTATTGGAGTAATTCTTCAAGTCCCAATTGCGACCAGATACGGGAAGATCTTACTTGTAACAATGGAACACTAACTGATCAGTTTGGTAAAACTGGTAGTTTTAGTACCTTTACTTCAACCTCATGTTCTTACTCATCTTTGCCTGTTAAGGTAAGTCTTTTCAAGATCTCTCCTAATACGATCAATTCAGGAGGTGCATGCAAACCAACTTGGACATTATCTTTGACAGATAATCATTCAGTTTGCGAACTTTATAGACAACCTGTAGCTAATTTTATTTATAAGAATTCATATACTGGAACTTACCCTATCACTGAATCTTTTTTGGATAATGGGATAACAAATGAAACGACGTATAAACTTTTTTGTTATGAATTACAGAACGATGGTTCCAAAACAAATTCCACAACTAGTTATTCTACTTGCTATATAAATCCGACGACCAAAGAACGAAGTTAGTTCTTTGGTAAGGTACTCAAATTGACACATTGTGTTTTTGTGTTAGTCTCTCTCGTTAGACTGTCCTATAAAACAACGACAGAATAAACAACCAAAAGGAGAAAAAATTGAATAGTTTAGATCTTGGAGATTTGGATGGCGACATTTCTCATGTTGTCAGAGTGATAATGAAATTCTTTCATTTCTTTTTCAGGAATTTTGCTACAGTCTTGGTCAGTCGACCAAGTGCAGGCAAAGGGGACCTTTCTGAGTTCCTAAGAATTCTTGGATTTGAGGTGATCTCTTGCAGTGGAGCCCTTACTGAAATGGTGGAAGCTAACCCAAATGATCCTGAGATGCAAGAGGTACGGAACAGGATGGGGTTGGGTAAGCTTGTGGAAGAACGCTACGTTTTGAAAGCTCTTCGAATGAAACTTTCTTTATGTTCGGGGAAGCCTCTTGCTTTTGATGGTTTTCCTAGGGATGACATGCAGGTTAAATACCTGAAGGAGATCCTTGGGGAAATGGGTTTTTCGTGTTTCTTCTTGGAATTGGATTGCAGTTTAGAGCAAGCAAACATACGTAGAATACAGCGTATGCATAAAGCTTACGATAATGGATGCACCCCAAGAGCAGATGATCTCATTGAGGAAACATGGATGGCTCGTCAGCAAGATTACGACCTGAAATATCCAGGTTTGAAAGGGGAGCTTTTAAAATTTGCTTCTTATCGGAGGATTGATACAACTAATCCTTCCAAGCCTGAAAATCACGCCCTCGCTCTCAAGGAGATATTTGTCTTTGCTGTCCTGAATCATTTGGGATTGTCAAAGAGGCAGAAGGATTTTCTCCTCAAAAAGTTGGTTTAAATATAAGCGCAGATCTGAATACAGATCTGCGCTATTTTTTATATTGGAAAGTATGTGTTGACTGTTTGTCTAATTTATGTTAAAATATGCACAAATTGATATTTGAAACAAAACTGCATAAACAAAAAAAACTGAAAGGAACAAATTGTGAAAAACGTTCTGAAAAAAATAGTCTGGACTACCGTGCTTGTCATTGTGACGGGTGCATTCATCTTTGGGATGGGGATTTTCTTGTGCAAAGCATCGAAAGGTGTTTACTCAATAGGTGTCTCTAATCCTTATGATGAAACCCATCAGGTGTGGATACCTGAAAACTCGATAGTACTTAAGGAAGAACAGGAGTTTGAAAAAATAAATTCCCGCTGTAAATTGTTGATGATCAATGGTTCAATGGATCTGAAGATCGAAGACTTTAAGACCTTTTCGTCGGGTAAAAATATCTATATTAGAGTATTTCAGTATAGTCCCTCTTGCCAAGGACCGGGTGTCCGTTATTACGAGATACGAAATGATGTCGGAATGATGACCACTCAAACTTTTCCACAAAGGAAAGATGCTGGACCTCTTTATCCGAAATCTGTGATCTTGCTTGGGGACCGTTTGTCTATCAAGTGGGGAGATCCAGGAATCTTTGATAGGATCTTCTTCGTCTCTTTCTGGATTGCTGGTACTCTTATTTGCTTGTTTATATTCATAGCAATTTATTGCTTTGTATACAGGCTTCTTAAGTCGATCAGTCCCTGGAAGAAAGATGCAGTGGATCAAAATGGTAGTTAGTCTACTCGGTGAAGTAACCGAAGAGTTCGATCCTCTTTAAAACTTTCAAAAGAACGCACACGGCTTAGGCACGGTGCGTTTTCTCTTTTTATGGTTATTTTAAATAGGGTTGACGAAATCAATTTTTTAGTATACTATATAAGTGTAAGTCAATCTCATAAGTTTTGTTTCTGTCGACCTGCTTTAGAAAGTTACACAGAAATTAGAGGCGATCAAAGTCTTTTTTGAAACTCATAGAGACCAAAGTCGCCTTACGCATTATAAAAAGAAGGGAAATTCAACCTTTTGGTTAAGTATTTTCTTTTTAATTGCGACTAGAAAAAAATGTTTAATAAAAATAGCGGAAGCAATTCTGCAAGTAGAGGTAGTTCCTCTTTTGGTACAAGACCAAGAACTGGAACAAATAGTGGTCAAGCAGGATCTTCTTTTGGTAGAAGACCTGCAACAAGTAGTGGTTATAGAGGAGGTCCCTCAAGTGGTCAATCAAGAGGTCCTTCAAGAGGAGGACGTTCTTTTGGTGGTGGAGGAAATAGAGGAAGTGGAAGTAGAGGTGGTAGAGGAGGAGGTCGTGGTGGAAGTTTTAGGAGATCAATTGATCCTAATAAATTTATAAACAAAGCAGTCATTACAGAAGAAGTTGTGAATTTTGTTCCTGAACACAATTTCATTGATTTTGATATTGACCCACGTCTTAAGGATAATATTGTTAAAAAAGGATATAAAGCTCCTACTCCAATTCAAGACAAATCAATTCCTTATATATTAAAAGGGATGGATGTTGTTGGTATTGCAAATACAGGAACTGGAAAAACAGCAGCTTTTCTTATTCCTTTAATAGACAAGGTATTAAAAGATCCAAAGGAAAGGATCCTTATAGCTGTTCCTACTCGTGAACTAGCACAGCAGATAGAAGTAGAGCTTTTAGGTTTTGCAAAATATCTTTCGATATTTTCAGTCTGTGCAGTTGGAGGAGCTCCTATTGGAAAACAGATGGCAGGTCTTCGAAGACAGCACAATTTTGTTATTGGAACACCAGGAAGGATCAAGGATCTTGTTGAAAAGAGATGTTTGGACCTTTCAATGTTCAAGACAGCTGTGCTCGATGAGGCAGACAGAATGCTTGATATGGGATTCGTAAATGATATGAGATTCTTTATGGCAAAGATGCCTAAGGATCGTCATACTCTTTTCTTTTCAGCAACAATGTCACGAGAAGTTGAAACTCTGATCAAGGAATTCTTAAAAGAGCCAGTTTCTATCTCTGTTAAAACAGGGGATACTGCAAAAAGTGTTGATCAGGATGTCATTAAAGTTGAGAAAGGAAAGAATAAAGTTGATGTTTTGCAAGAACTTCTATCAAAAGAGGATTTCAGCAAAGTATTGATCTTCGGAGAAACAAAACATGGAGTTGAAAGATTGAGTAAGGATCTAATCTCAAGAGGTTTCAAAGCTGAATCTATCCATGGTAATAAAAATCAATCAAAAAGACAGAAAGCTTTAGGACTTTTCAAAGATAATCAGATACAGATATTGGTTGCGACAGATGTTGCAGCAAGAGGAATTGATGTAAATGATATTAGTCATGTGATCAATTATGATATTCCAGCTACCTACGATGACTATATTCACCGTATTGGAAGAACAGGAAGAGCTGGTAAAAAAGGAAAAGCTCTGACCTTTATAAATGGATAGATCAATTAAAGACTGATCTTTCATAAAAGAAATAACAAAAGACCTAGCAGGAATTCCTGCTAGGTCTTTTGTTATAGAAAATGAAGGTGATCTTGTGATACAATAAATTTATTAAAAGGGGTCAGCTTATATACTAAAATCATAAAATATTATGC
>CAZKTY010000002.1:0-32295 GCA_964555825.1 uncultured Candidatus Saccharibacteria bacterium | reverse complement strand
AAGAACATCCGTGAATTGGCACTTTCATATTTTCATGAATATTTTCTTAATAAGAATGGAAAAAAAACTTTAATGAGTTACTCAAGACCCTTCAACCTAAAAAAACTTGGGAAGGCTTGGATAACCGATGAAAAAGAACTGTGGCATATAGTTGATCTGCTTGATAGATCACCACACTTCCCTATTTTTCCAGAGAAAAACAAAAAATTCATACGAAAAGCTGATATTATAGAAAGAAAAGTGGGTTCAATTGTTGAGTGGAAAAAATAATTTAAATTAAAAATGAATAAAAAAATTTATTTTTCTGTTATTTTAATTATAATTTTTGGTCTTATTGTGTATTCTATTATTTCAACAATGAAATATGGAAATACCGTAAAAGATCCGCAACCCATTACACTTGAAACATCTTCTCTCTCCACCTCAACTCAAATTCAAAAAAAAGAAAATGTCGGTCCTTTCATTTCTCCCATAAGCAATGCTTTAAGTAGAATAACTAAAAAACCTTTTGGAATTTATGTTGATCCCAAGAACTCGCCTGTATCTCCAGAAAGATTCACAGGATTTCATACGGGAGTAGATTTTGAGACTGAGTCATCAGAAGCAAACGTTGATGTACCAATATATGCAATTTGCGATGGAAAGATCTTACAAAGTAAATTTGGAAATGGTTATGGGGGAATGGTAGTTGAGAGTTGTACATTAGATAATTCCCCAATAACAGTCGTATATGGACATTTAAGACTTTCAAGTGTTAAAACAAAAATAGGAGAAACAATTTCATCTGGAGAATTCTTGGCAGATCTAGGAACTGGTTACAGTACCGAAACTGATGGTGAAAGAAAACATCTTCACCTTGGTATTCACAAAGGAAGCACTCCAAATACAAGTGGCTATGTATCAAATAAAAATGATCTATCAAATTGGATCGATATTGAACAATATCTAAAATAAACATTATAGAGATCAAAAACGATCTTATGTTACAATTTATATATGGAACCAAAAATACTAAAAAAATCAGAAGATCAAGGAAAAAAGATCAACCAAATATACACACCTACATTCTTGAATATCAACACTGATCTTCAAAATTTAGGACTTTAACCCTTACTAATTTTATTCATCCAGATGCTTCCTTCAGGACATTTTGCAGCAGGTTATCTTGCATCAACAGCTTTGATAAAAATAGCTGACACCAACCTGAATTCAGGTCAAATGAATTTGATCGTCCTTTTAGGAACATTCTCAGCTATAGCACCAGATATAGACCTTATTTACTATTTCATAAGGAAGAAACAAAATAAATTAAAGAAGAATGAGAATCATAGATTTTATCCTACACATGCCCCCATTCTGTGGTTTGTTATAAGTCTCGGAATATATTTGATCGGAGGAAATGAATTTTACAGAATGGTAGGTCTTTCGGTTTTTATTGGTTCATTTAGTCATTTCTTATTGGACTCGATAGAATTTGGAGTACCTTGGCTCTGGCCAATATCAAAAAAACTCATAGCCTTTAGAAAAATGCCTGACCCATCAAGTAAAGATCAAGGAATAATAAGATCCCAATTTGAATTCATAACAAAGACCTATCCAAAGATGTTGACCTCATTTATAGAGGTATTGATAATCGCTTCTGCCTTGATCATTTTTTTAACACCTCACTTGAACGCTTCTACAAATATAAATTTTTAAATTATGGTCAAAACAACACTAAAAAAAAGTTACAGGTCTTTCTTTTATGCTCTCAATGGTTTCAAAACTACATGGAAAGAAGAACACAATTTCAGAATAGAGACCTTTTGCGGATCAGCAGTTGTCCTTTTTGCTTATTTTTTTAATTTCTCATTACTTGAATGGTCTCTGTGTATCTTATCGATCATCATAGTTTTGACTGGAGAAATAGTGAATACGGCAATAGAAGATCTTTGTAATAAAGTTGAACCAGAACATGATCCTGCTATTGGAAAAATAAAAGATACAATGGCTGCTTTCGTATTTGTTTCGTCTATAGGAGTATCAATACTCGGTATATTGATCTTTGCTCACCATTTTATTCAATAAATACCTCCTCTTTAGGAATTTCTTTTCCGGCTTTTATCATGAAAGAAGTAAAAGCTCCAACAAGCATTACAAGAGAAGCTATCAAGAAGACTTGCTCATAGGCAACAATATCCGCTTTGAAAGTGATGAGTCCAATAGCCTTACTTACATCAGCTGAGGTCTGAAAATGGAAGGTACTTAATTTTGATATATTTACAACATTACTTTCGGTCAAATTTTTCAAGATCGTTGCAAATATAGCAATACCAAAAGCTCCAGAAATATTTCTGACCAAAGCTAGAATAGAAGAAGCTATACCTATCTCGTTATGAGGAACAGCAGAAGCAACAATACTTGTCCTCTGTGCCATTCCTAATCCCAAACCAAAAGCCATAACACATAGTGGAATAATTATATCCAATGCCCCACTTCTTGGATCTAATCCTGTAAATAAGAAAAGTCCAAAAGCGGCGATCAAGCTACTTATAAAAATAATATATTGAGGAGCAACTTTGCCTGTAAAACTTCCTCCAATAGGTGAAGCAAAGACCATCATAAACGCCATAGGCATAAACA
The DNA here is from genome assembly GCA_964555825.1 of uncultured Candidatus Saccharibacteria bacterium. GTDB lineage: Bacteria > Patescibacteriota > Minisyncoccia > Phycocordibacterales > CAIRYW01 > CAIRYW01. Next base: position 29,673 of record CAZKTY010000002.1, on the reverse strand, counting down.
AGTAACCTGATTCAGTTGCGTTATAACCAAGAAAACTTTGTGCAAATACAGGGATCAAAAAGACACTACCCATCATACCCATAAAACTTACAAAATTATTGACTAAAGCTCCCACAAACATCTCATTTTTGAAAAATTTAAAATCAATTATTGGAGACCTTTGAGCCCTTTCCCAATGATAGAAGAAAACAAAACTTAGTATTGAGGTCAAATAACATAAGATACTACCAGAAGAGATCCATCCCCAATCCATACCTTGATCAAGAACAAGGACTATTGCCGAAAGAAAAACTCCCAAAGATAAAGCTCCGAGCCAATCAAAAGATTCATCCTCAACTTTTGAAGTTGATTCATCAACGAAAACAATAGCCATCAACAGACCTATAAGTCCTATTGGAAGATTGACCAAAAAGACCGATCTCCATCCAAAATTATCAATAAGAGGTCCTCCGAGGAGAGGACCGAAAACAGTAGCTGCGGCAAAGGATGCAGACCAAATACCTAGAGCTTGAGCTCTTTGTTTCCCTTCTTTGAAAGTAATAGCAATAATAGCCATAGCTGTCGGATAATCAGCTGAACCAGCTATTGCTTGGATAATTCTGAAAACGATCATGGAACTTAAATTCCAAGAAAGCCCAGCAAGGATAGAACCAATGATAAAAACAACGAAACCAATGATATATATCTTTTTTCTTCCAAGTGTATCTCCTAGTTTTCCCCACACAGGTACAAAAACTGCATTAGCCAAAATATAGGCTGTTGCAATCCAGCCAGCAGCACTGACTGTTATTCCGAAATCTCCTATGATCTTTGGCAAAGCAAGATTAACAATGGTCTGATCTATTCTTCCTAAGAAAGTTCCCACCATAACAGTAGCCAAGACCCACCATTTAAGATTTCCAGGATCGTTTTTTATCTGTGATTCTTCTGACATCTATTTTAATTCTTATAGATCCAAAGCTTTGCAGACATACCATTCTTTAGTTCAGGATAAAGAGTTTGATCAAATCTCACTTTAACGTCGAAACTATTTATCTGTCTTTTGTCTGAGATGTTAAAGACAATATCTCCTTGATTTGAAGTTGGACTTATCTCATCAACAATTCCGTAGTATTTTTTTGAACCAAATGTATCAACAGTAAATTCTGCTCTTTGTCCTACCTTTATATAACTCAAACCTTTGTCTTCATCTACTTGTCCAACAACCCTAAGACTTGAGGGATCTATCACTGTAACAACGGTTTCTCCTTGGTTAAATATCTTTCCAATATCCTCATCAATTGATAGGACCTGACTATCAACTTTGGTCTTGATGAGTTCATTCCCTACTCTCGCCAAAACTGTATCAGCTTTAACAAGATCTCCTGGATGAACATACACTTCTTCGAGAATACCTCCTTGTGCAGAACTTAAATTTATACTTGGAGCAGAGATAGTGACCTTATCGGTATAAACACTTTGATTTGATATTCCTAGATACATAAGACCTATACCAGCTCCTAAGACAAGCAAAGAGATCAAGGCTGACAATATCCAAACAGTTCTCTCAACCTTAGCAATATCTTTTTCCTCTTTCTTTATTTCTTTTAAGATCTCCTTTTCTTCTGACAGAATCTCCTTTTCTTCTTTTAACATATCGGTTTGATTTATATCAGCCATATTTATTAATTATTTATTTACTAAATGCGAACACTTTATCGCCTTCATTTAGGCCTGATAATATTTCAACATCTCCATTTGAACCTGTTATTCCAAGAACAACTTCTTTCTGAATTGAATTTCCTTTACCATCATCAATCAAAACAAAAGTCTTATCATTCTGTTTTAGGATCCTTGCTCCTGGCACAGAAAGCACAGCTGTTTTATTTTGAGTAAAGATGTCTATATTTGCAGTCATCCCTGATTTTATTAGATCACTTTGAATTGTAAATTCCAAAACTACCTTATAACTACCTACCCCATTCACAATAGTTTCAGCTGGATCAACTGACACAACTGAGGCTGCAAAAGGCTCACTATCACCATAAGCATCAAGAACAACTGAAGCATTATTTCCTACTTTTATCTTAGCTATGTCTGCTTCTGAAACATAAGTGTCTATCTGAAAATTACCTTGAGAAATGATCGAAACTAGAGGAACACTTGGAGTAGCAACTTCACCGATCTTAGCATCTTGTCTTGTCACCTGTGCATCCATAGGAGCTCTAATTATTCCATTCTCGATCTGAGCTTGTATAGCTAGAACTTGAGCATCAGCACTTTGTACTGAAGTTTGCTGGAGTTGTTCTGCAACAGGACCAACAGAAGAAAGGGATGTTTCGTAAGTACTCCTTGAAAGATGGAAACTTGATAGAGAACCACTTATTGCTGCTTGTGCTGTGGCAACACTATTTCTATAAGCTCCATATACTGTCATATCCTGAGAACCCACTGTTGAATATGAATTAACAATTGTATATATCTCAGAAACAAGATCATCTGCAGCTGTGATAGATCTTTCTGCAAGATCTGCGGTCTTCTCTATATCACTGTCGCTACTAGATGAGCTGAGACTTTGATTTGAAGAATTCCAAAGAGAAAGTGAACTATAGAGGGTTTTTACTTCATCATTCAATTTGATAGATCCTTCTGCCGTTGATGTATTTATTGTATAGGTAGTATTTCCTTGAATAAAAGTAATACCGAAATGAGGACTTGTTCTGGAATTATTAAAGAATTGGTCTATATTTGACCCTAAAGCTCCATCTACTTTTACGTAGGAATCCTTCAAACTAGAGATCATACTTGTTCTATTAGAATTGATCGTGGACTGAAGATTTGTTCTCTGATCAAAAGAGTTGCCTGTATCGGCACTCTGTATCTGACCTAAGTTGATCTTTTCTTTACTGAGAGCAGCCTCTGCTTGAGTAAGTGAAGCGTTCAGATCTGATGAATCGATCTCAGCTATGACCTGTCCTTTCTTTACACTATCTCCAACTTTTGCGTAAACATTTCCTATTCTTCCTCCTCTACTAAAAGCTAGATCTAGATCTTCTGAAGCTGTAACTTTTCCAGTTGTGGATACTTCCTCAGTTAAGTCTTCTCTTTTTACAGAAATAGAATCATTTAATTTTGGAGAACTTTTATAAAAAAATGCAAAAATAACAGCTGTAATAGCAATAATGATCGAACCACCGATAAACACCATTGGACCCTTCATTTTGAAGATATTTTTCATACTTTGATTTAATATTATTAATTAATTACTTTCTCAAGAATTTCTAAAAAACTTCCCAGATCTTTCTTATTTAAATTCGATAAAGCCTTACAAACGGCATTATCCATGACTTCTTTAGCTTTCTTTAACTCTTTCTCACCTTTTTTAGTAATAGCTATATTTACAGATCTTCTGTCTTCTTCATTTGACTTCCTTGTAAGCAATTCTAATTTAATGAGACGCTCTATAGTTTCAGTGGCAGATGGAGAACTGATACAAAAATGTTCAGCAACTTCTTTCATTGAAGGATTCTTCTTTTCATTAACAAAATAAAGGACCCTCATTTGCACGACAGAAAAAATAACGTCATTTGAGCTTTTTTCAAATGATTCTTTTATTTTTAGATTCAGCGCAAATATGAGCGATGTTATTTTTTCTATATTATTCATCTGCATATATATTCAGTTTACCTAATATTTAGGTTACCTAAGTATATAACAAGACGAAATGTAAGTCAACAAAATAACTAACTAAAGAATACTTTCCTTATTTTCATAACCTCATGAGCAAAATCTGCTTCTTGCTCACGACGTGGATACGGAAGTTTTATTTTGAACTCCTCAGCTATCCTCCCTTCTTTTACGAGGATAACCCTTTCCCCCAAAGATACAGCTTCTTCAATTATATGAGAGACCATAATGATCGTTTTTTTTGTTTCCTTCCATATTTTTATTATGTCATCATGGAGTTCTGCTGTAGTTATTGCATCCAAAGCAGAAAAAGGTTCATCGAGAAGCAAGACATCAGGTTCAATAGCCAAAGCTCTCGCTATCCCCACTCTCTGTTTCTGACCCCCAGAAAGGTCAGTTGGAAATTTTTCTCTTAGATCTAAAATATCCATAAGTGAAAGATATTTATGGACCTCATGTGTCAGTTTTGGATCAATTACCCCTTTTTGTCTAAGCCCCATCGCAACATTCTCAAAAACTGTAAGCCATGGAAAAAGAGCCCCGAACTGAAAAGACATCGAGACATTTTCTGGTTTTGTTACCTTACCTGTTGTTGACTGCTCAATATCTGCGATCATTTTAAGGATCGTTGTCTTTCCACAGCCAGAGGGTCCAATAAAGCAAACAAATTCTCCTTCTGAAACACTAAAGGAAACATCTGAAACAGCCTCAGTTTTCTCTCCGTTGTAGATCTTACAAACGTTCTCAAAAATTATTATTTTGTTATTTGGATCTTTATTCAAATCTGAATCTTTCTGCATGATGTAAAAGTCTCTGCCAAACTAATAAATTCATTATGGCTATGAGGACCACCATAACCAAGACTGACGAAATAAAAAGAACTCCATTCCCACCTGATGAAGCATGAACTAAAAAACTTCCTATTCCAAAAAGATCATCACTCTCTAAACCTCCGGGAATATAAGTGTGAAGAGCCTCAGCTACGATGGTCAAGTTCCAACCCTGTGCAAAAGCCAAAATAGAACCTGTTACAAGTTCTGGAAAGACTCCAGGGAGGATGACTTTCTTGAAATAAGATAATTTTGTGATACCGAAGACCTTTGCTGCATATGTAATATCCTTAGGAATGATCTTGAGACCCCCTACCAATGTAAAGACAATGTTCCAGAGCATACTTAAGAACAAAATAAATATAGCGGCACTATTAAGCATCCCGAACCTGACAAAAAGCAATATCACTATTGGGAAAATAGCCAGAACAGGTACTGATTCTATGATATCGAACACAGGTAAAAGGATCGCTTCAAAAAACCTATTGTAAACAGCAAGAATGGCTAAAGGAAAAGCAACAACTACAGCAAGGATATAAGCAATAATAAGTCTCCCTAGAGTAGCAAAAGATGCTTCGATCAGATCAAAAAAAGAAAAATTCTCTGAACGATTATAGAGAAAATTTGGTAGAAATTTAAATACCAGATACATCAATAGAACAGTGATAAGAGGAGACAAAAGAAAAGTATAGAATTTCTGGATCGGAGTCGCAGGATAACTCAAAAGGGACCTTCTATGGTAATTTTTTACATGCTTATGTTCCTTACTGATTTCCCTCATATGAATATTTTAACCCCTGTTCAACTATAAACAAAATTTCTGTCTAAGCAAAAAATAACTTACAATGGTACAAATGGAAAAAGATGACAATGAATTAGTTAAGGATTATCTCGAAGGAAAAGAAGGGTCTTTTGAAACAATAGTGAAAAGATACACAAGACCTTTGTATTCTTTTGTCTGGAGACTTTGTGGAAACAAAGAATCATCAGAAGATATAGTACAAGAGACCTTTCTCAAAGTATGGAAGAACATAGAAAAATTTGACAGGGAGAGAAATTTCAAAGTGTGGATATATGCCATAGCACGCAACAGTACGTTTGATTTCTTAAGGAAGAAAAAACTCATTATGTTCTCAGAGATGGACAATATTGACGAAGACTCTTCCTTTGAAGAGAACATTGCTGATACTTCACCAATTGCAGACAAAATATTTGAGGACAAAGAAACATCAGAAATGATCAACCAAATAATAAATGCCCTTCCAGAAAAATATAAAGAAGTGGTTATCCTTCGGCATGAGACAGGAATGACCTTTGAAGATATTTCCTCTACACTTAAAGAACCAATGAATACAGTAAAAAGCAGATACAGAAGAGCTGTCATAAAAATGCAAGAATCCCTTAAAATGCACCAAAAAATCGCAAAATAGCGTAAAATATCAATGATAACAATACAAATATGATAAATGACATAGAAAAAATTTCTCTAAACCTCACTCTTATCCCATGCGAAGAAGGTCTTGAAAAGAAGATCCTAGCAACAATTCAAAAAGAGCAAAAAAGAAAAGCTAAGATAAAGTTTGAGCTATTTGGATTGTCTCTCATTTCTTCAGGGAGTTTTTTTGTTTATGTATTTTCAAAGATCTTTTCTGATTTTCAAAGTTCTGTCTTCTCAGATTATGCCTCGATCCTTATAAGTGACAGTAAATTTGCGCTGATGAATTGGAAACAAACCCTTCTTCTACTTTTAGAATCAGCTCCTATTTTGGATATTTTTCTTATTGTCTCAATGTTAGGGATCCTCCTTTATCTTCTTTCAAAGACAACAAAGGAGGCTTCTTTGTTTTTACGACCTGAATTAATTTATAAATAAAAAAAATGGAAACAATAAAAAAAATTTTTGAATCAAAGACTTTGCGTATTTCTATAGGGATCTTATTTATCTTAGGAATAATACTTTTCATATTCCAAACTGGAATACTAGTTGGCTATAAAAAAGCATTCTTTTCATGCCATGTAGGTGAAAACTACTATAATGGATTCGAAGAAAAAGGAGGAGACGAACCATTCCTTCCAAATTTAGATCCAGAAAAGAATCTACCGAACGCAAACGGAGCAATAGGTTCAATAATAAAGATATCGTTACCTTCGATCATTGTTGCTGACAAAGATGGAGTAGAAAAAAATATTGATGTCACAGACGATACTATATATAGGCAATCAAAAAAGGATATCCTTTCAACAGATCTAAAGATCGGAGATTTTGTAGTGATTATTGGATCCCCTGAAGACAATGGAAATATTGCAGCAAAACTTATAAGGATCCTTCCTCCCCCACCTCAAATGAACAGAAGCAACCAAGCTCAAAGCACAACAAGTCCACTTACAAAATAATAAAAAAATATGAAAAATATATTACATTTTTTTACTGTCGAATCTTTCAAGAATATGTGGAAGTTCCACAAAAAATTATCGATCTTAGGAATCATTGTCATTGCAAGCACAGCATATGGTTCAGTTAAAATAATCCAAAATATAGGAGTTGGTACAAAATATGTTCTGACAGAAGCTCAAACTGGAACCATACTTGGTACAGTTTCAGGAACAGGACAAGTTGCAGCATCAAACCAGATCGACCTGAACAATAGTGTTTCTGGAACAGTAACAAGTGTTAGTGCTGTCAGTGGTCAAAAAGTAAGTGCCGGAGACCTGATAGTTACAATTGATCCAACTACTGCAAGGATTGCATTACAAAATGCCGAGATCAATCTAGCAAAGCTTCAAGAGCCTACAGATGCATTGCAATTGGCAACAGACCAAAATGATCTAAGCTCATCTATTACATCAAAATCAACCGATGAGACAACAGCTTTAAATAACGTGTCCAGTGCCTTTGTTGATATGACAAACGTCATCAACGGGCTCAATTCTATGCTTTATGATAAAACAGGATATTTGAGCGCAGAACAAATGGTATCAATGCCTGAGATAGTAAGAGGATATTCTCAAAGCGCAGGAGTAGCTTTTGACCAAGCAAAAAAAACCTATAGTCAAAATCTTACAGATTCAAAAGATATAACTAGAGATAGTTCTTCTGAATCCATCAAAACATTAGTCGTAGAGACCTATGACACTTCAAAAAGTTTGGCCCAAGCGGTTCAGAATGCAAAGATCGCTGTTGATTACATAAAAAATACTGATACAAGTCAGGCCGTTTCAACTAACACCATCACAGCAGAAAATAATTTAAGCACATGGACATCCTCTGTGAATTCAGATGTCTCAAGTCTCCTTAATTCAAAGAATTCTATTGAAAATTCTGCAAATGATATACAACAAAAAAGTTTAACACTTCAAAAGTTACAGCAAGGTACTGATCCTTTGGATATTCAATCCGCTGAACTCAGTGTTGAACAAGCACGAAATACATATAACAAATATTTTGTAAAAGCTCCTTTGGATGGAGTCATTGCAAAAGTTAGTGTAAAAGTTGGAGATCAAACAAGTGGAAGTGTAGGAACATTCATATCAAATTCAAAGATCGCCAACATTTCTCTTAATGAAGTAGATGCAGCTAAAGTTGCTGCTGGTGATAAAGTTACTCTTTCATTTAGTGCTCTTAGCGACTTAAATATCACAGGGACAGTTGCTCAAGTAGATCTCGTAGGAACAGTTAGCCAAGGAGTAGTAACCTATAATGTTGAGATAGCATTCGATACAGATGATGTGAGAGTAAAACCAGGAATGAGTGTTAGTGCCTCAATAATAACTTCTGCAAGCCAAGATGTATTGATCGTTCCTTCTTCAGCAGTAAAAACACAAGGAAATATCTCTTACGTTCAAATGTTCAAAGATCCAGTACCAAAAAGTTCAGAATCAGGATTCACTTCAAACGAAACACCAATTCAAGTTGTTGTACAAACAGGAGTATCAGATGATACGAACATAGAGATAAAATCTGGACTAAAAGCTGGTGATCAGGTCATCACAAAGACAACTTCTTCGACAGCAAGTAGTGCCACAACAACAAAAACCCCTAGCTTATTAAGTGCTGTTGGTGGAAATAGCAGACCAGGTAGATAAATACAAATGATTGAAATAAAAAACGTAAAAAAAGTATACAAAACTGGAAATGTTGAATTTGAAGCTTTGCACGGTGTTAGCTTCACTGTTGAAGATGGAGAATTCGTAGCTATCATGGGTCCTTCAGGTTCTGGTAAATCAACCTTGATGCATATCATTGGAGCACTTGATACACCAACGAGCGGACAATATTTTCTTGATGGAAAAGATGTTTCTAAACTTTCGGATGAAGAACTTGCCGATATTAGACGCCAAAAAATAGGTTTCGTTTTTCAAGCTTTTAATCTCCTTCCCCGAACAACAGTACTTAGAAATGTAATGCTCCCCTTGGTCTATGCAGGTGTGCCTCATGAACAAAGAAGACCTCTAGCAGAAAAAGCCTTGATCGCAGCAGGTTTTGATGAGAGTCACTTTGAACACAAATCAAATGAACTTTCTGGAGGACAGATCCAAAGAGTAGCGATAGCTAGAGCTTTAGTGAATGACCCAGCACTTATTTTAGCTGATGAACCAACTGGAAACCTAGATACAAAGACAGGAGAAATTGTTTTAGCCACCTTTCAAAAATTGAATAAAGAACACGGTCGTACGATCGTACTCATCACTCACGAACCAGATGTTGCAGAACATGCACAAAGGATCGTATACATAAAAGATGGAATGATACTTGAGGATTCAAAGAAACATACCCAAAGAATAGTCCAACACTTAATTTAATAATATTAAATAAAATGACGATCCAAGATATATACGAAGAAACATACACTGCCCTTTCGGCAAACAAAGTAAGATCAAGTCTCACAATGCTAGGAATCGTGATCGGTATTAGTTCTGTTATTGCTATGATCTCTATCGGGCAAGGAGCTCAAGGATCGATAACATCGAGTATACAATCCATTGGTTCTAACTTGATCGAGGTCATGCCAGGAACACAAAGAGGTCCAGGTGCTACAGTCTCAAGCGGTCGTGGTAGTGCTCAAAGTCTAACTCAAGATGATGCTGACGCAATCGCATCAGGAGTAAGTGGAGTTGCAAATGTTTCTTCTGAGGTCTCAGGAAGATATCAAGTCACAGCAAAAGGGACAAATACAAATACCACCGTGCTTGGGACAAATGCATCTTATTCTACTGTTAGGAACGTAAATGTAAGCGAAGGGTCTTTTATAACAGACGAACAATCAAAAAGTTTAGCAAGAGTAGCTGTCCTTGGTCCCACAACGGTCAGTGATCTATTTGCAACAGGTACCGACCCAATTGGACAAACAATAGCGATAAAAGGAATGCAATTTAGTGTCATAGGAGTCCTTGAATCTAAAGGAGGGAGCGGATTTGGGAACAGAGACGATATGATAATCATCCCAGTCACTGACTCTCAAAAATTCCTTACAGGAAACGAGTACTTAACAACAATAGATGTCGAAGCAGAAAGTTCAGACATCATGACTCAAGTACAAGCTGATATCACAACACTACTATTAAGCAGACATAAGATAAGCAATCCTGCATCTGCAGACTTCAGCACAATGAATCAAGCCGACATAGTATCAACAGCTTCAAGTGTTGTAAGTACTTTTACTATCCTTCTAGGATCAGTTGCTGGAATTTCTCTTCTTGTAGGAGGGATCGGCATTATGAATATGATGCTCACAACAGTCACAGAAAGAACAAAAGAAATCGGACTTCGCAAAGCTATCGGAGCAAAAAGAAAAGATATCAGTAATCAATTCTTAGCAGAAGCTGTCACTCTCACTTTTTTGGGCGGGTTTATCGGGATAATACTTGGAATTGGTATCTCTTACGCTGTCTCATTATTTGGAGTACTCCAAACCCAAATATCTATTTATCCCATACTTCTCGCCTTCGGAGTTTCTGCTGGAATTGGAATTATTTTTGGATACTACCCAGCAAGAAGAGCCGCTAGTTTAAATCCAATAGAAGCGTTACGTTACGAGTAAATTAATAATTTAAAAGTCAAAATAAAAAAAATGAATAATAAACATTTCGTATTTATAGTCATATTGATCGTTATAGCCCTTTCTTCTGGTTTTTTTGCAGGTTCATATTACAAAGGATCACAAACCTCATCCTCTCAATCTTCAATGACCTTTGCAAAAGGAACATCAGGAAGTTTTGCAAGAACTAAAACAAGTGGATCAAATGGAGGTGTCTCAGGAAGTATTATTTCAAAAGACAGCCAAAGTATCACGATCAAACTTCCGGGAGGGGGATCTCAGATAGTATTTGTAAATCCAAGCACGAACATAATGAAAAGTGTTTCTGGATCGACTGATGATCTAAGTACCGACACAACAGTATTAGTGAGTGGTTCAACAAACTCTGATGGTAGTAGTCTTACAGCAACATCAATAAATATTAGGAATCAGACAGAAGTATCTCCTGCTCCTCAAAGCAATTAATTGATCAAAAAAGATCACTTACCGACAAAAAAGAAAAATATTACAGAGATCAGTATCCTGTAAACACCAAAACCTGTGAATTTATGGTGTTTAACAAAACCTATAAAGGATCTTATAGCGACAAGTGCCACTAAGAAAGAGACAATAAGTCCAACGGCGAGTAACCCAAATTGATCTTGAGAGATACTCCCTGCACCTTTGATCAATTCAAGTCCTGTGGCAGCAAGCATTGTTGGAACAGCTATCAAAAAAGAATACTCTGTGATCGTTTTTCTATCGATACCTATAGAAAGACCTCCGATAATTGTGGCCGCTGATCTAGAAACTCCCGGTATTATTGCAATAGACTGAAAAAGCCCAACAACAGCACAATCTTTGTAACTAAGCGAAACAATTCCCTTTTCTTCCTTATCTTCGTCTTTTTTGAATATCTCAAAAAGTATTATAACCACTCCACCAAGGAACAGTGACCAAAGTACAACATTCTCGCTTCCTAAAAAATTTTTTACAACTTTATAGAATATCAGACCGATTATCCCTGTTGGAATAAAACCAACAACTATCCTTTTCAAGACCTCAATATCAAAGAATTTTTTAAAGAAAAGAACAACAACGGCCAATATGGAGCCTAACTGAATTATGATCTCAAAACTTTTCAAGAAATTATCCTGCACTAGACCCAAAACACTTGCAGAAAGTATCATGTGTCCAGTAGAAGAAACAGGTAAAAATTCTGTTATTCCTTCAACAACTCCTAAAATTATTGCGTCAATAAAATGCATATGAAAATTGTAGCATAAACATGTTTTTTGACATAAAATGTAAGAACAATGCAAACAGAAAACGCGATAATAGAATTTCTATACAATAATAAATACATATTTGAGGAGTTTGGACTTCTGATCGCATTCATTTCAAGTGCAGTAGAGTCTATCCCTATGATCGGTTTTATAATTCCAGGACAGACCCTTCTCATAATAGCTGCGATCTTTTCAAGACTTGGAGCATACCCCCTTTGGGAATTAATAGTTCTTGCTGCTATTGGATCATTCTTAGGAGATGCTGTTGGTTATCTTTTAGGAAGAAGATACTCTTCATTTATACTAAAAAAAATGTCTCGGTTCATCTCTGAGGAAAAGATAGACAAGACCAAAAAATTTACTGAGAAGCATGCAGGCAAAGCGGTCTTTTTAGGTAGATTTAATTCATTCACGAGATCATTCTCCCCTTTTTTTGCAGGACTTTCTAATGTATCAAAACCAAAATTCTTTTTTTATGCTTTTATTGCCGGAATTTCATGGTCTCTTTGTTTTGGACTTTTGGGATACATCATTGGAGAAGGTTTTACAGTAATAATTCCTGCCATTGGAAAATTCGTTGCCATCGCAACGATCATCGCACTTCTCATTGTCTATATGGCAGAAAAAGCACGCCTTCGTGGTGGAAAATTTTCCAAAAAACAGATTGCTCTTTTTATCACATCTATAATATCCCTTTATGCATTTGCGGCGATCGCACAAAATATAACCGGAAACGGTGCATTATCCATAATAGACCAACAAATAGGAACTCTTGTCGTGTCTTGGAGAAATCCTATTTTAATATCGTATCTTTGGTGGCTAGGAATAATTGGACCTTGGACATTTACTCTCATCTGCCTGATACCAGCTGTAATACTTTTATATTTCAAGAGATTTAAAGACATGTTTTTCTTCCTAATATCAATAGCATCAAGTGGCATACTCGTTGTATTCCTTAAAGCAGAATTCTTAAGACCAAGACCTATTCTTCATTTTTTATTCAGAGAATCTAGCTCAAGTTTTCCAAGCGGACACGCAGTACTTGCTACAGTTTTTTTTGGTCTTATTTGCTATGAATTGAAAAATTATCTAAAGACATGGCAATTCATATTGCTTTGCACATTTTCCAGCGCTATGATTCTTTTAGTCGGATTTTCAAGAGTTTATTTCGGAGTCCATTGGGCAAGTGATGTTGTTGGAGGATTTTGCTTTGGAATATTTTTTGTTTCTACAGCTCTCCTTGCATTCGATGTACTCCCCCGAGTTTATAAGAAAATAAAGATCAGAAAATAAAAATGAGTTATCACCCACCAAAAAAGATATTAGAAAGATACGCTGATGTATTGGTAAATTTTGCATTAGGAAGCGGAAAAGGAGTACAAAAAGGAGAAACTGTTTATCTAACAGTTAATGAATATGCCAAACCTTTGTATATTGAACTTTACAAAGCGATCATTAAGGCTGGAGGGAATGTCCTCCAAAACTATATTCCTGATGATAAAGAAACATATGATAAATCAAACGCAAACGTCAGCAGGCTGTTCTATGAGCTTGGAAGTGAGGAGCAGCTGAAATATTTTCCAAGTAAATATCTAAAGGGATTAGTCGAAGAGTCAGACCATTCTATATATATATTGTCTGATACGAACAAACATATACTTAAAGGTATCGATCCAAAAAAGATCATGATGAGAGGAGAAGCTTTCAAACCTTATATGGATTGGAGGAATGCAAAAGAAGGTCAAGGAAAATTTACTTGGACACTCGGTCTTTATGGAACTCCTGCAATGGCAAAAGAAGCCAGAATGCCACTAAAAAAATATTGGGATGAAATAATAAAAGCTTGTTTCTTAGATAAAAAGGATCCGATCAAGGAATGGAAGAAAGTCTTTGCTATGACAGAAAAAGCTCAAAAAAAATTGAACTCCTTGAAGATCGAAAAGATGCATGTCACAGGACCTGATGCAGATCTCTGGATCCATATGGGTAAAAGAAGAAAATGGATGGGAGGAAGCGGAAGGAATATTCCCTCTTTTGAGATCTTTACTTCTCCATATTGGCCAGGCACAAATGGTTGGATAAGATTTTCGGAACCACTTTATCGTTATGGAAACCTGATCACAGGAATAGAACTTTGGTTCAAAGATGGAAAGGTAGTAAAGGCCAAAGCAAAGAAAAATGAGAAGATACTTAAAGAGATGATCGCAACAAAAAATGCCGATAAAGCTGGAGAATTTTCTCTGACAGATAAAAGATTTTCTCGTATCACTAAATTCATGGCAGAGACATTATTTGACGAGAATGTTGGAGGACCAAACGGAAACACCCACATAGCCCTTGGAAATGCTTACCACGATTGTCTTGCCGATGATCCATCAACTCTTACTCCTGAAGACTGGGAAGAATTAGGATTTAATTCCTCATCAGTTCACACTGACATAGTCTCAACAACTCCTAGAACAGTTACAGCTTACTTAGAGGACGGAAAAGAAATGATAATCTACAAGGATGGCAAATTCACTTTCTTGGAATAATATCCAGATCAAAGACCACACTCTAGCAGCAAAAGAACTTGGTCTGATAAAAGACGAAGTCGCTAGATATATAGGATCAAACAAAGATGTCTACGAAAAAGACGTCGTCGACCTCGTAATAAGATCCTACAAAAAACACGGACTGATCAATGATGAAAAAAAAGAACAATGTATTGCAGCATTTAGAGAAAATACCTCTCAAGTACATTATTTTGCAAAAGGCAAAGGCAAAAAGATCCAGTCTGGCTCTCTTATTCTTTTAGATATCTGGGCACGCCTTGATAAAAACAATTCTCCTTACGCCGATATGACATGGATGTTCTTTGTCGGAAAAAAAATCCCAAATGAGATAAAACAGAAGTGGTCAATTCTATCAAAGGCAAGAGACACCGCTGTTTCTTATATAAAAAAAGAGATCAGAAAAGGCAAAATGCCGAGAGGATTAGATATAGACAGAGTCTCGCATGACATAATTGGCGACGCTTCTTTTGGAAACAGCATAAGGCATACAATTGGTCATTCTTTGGGATTAAAACATCCTCACGGAGATATCCCAGGAATAAATTGGAGAGAATACTCCCCTATCATAAAAAATGTTGGCTATACAATTGAACCAGGAATGTATTTTAAGGATATTGGAATGCGAACTGAAATAGATTTCTATATTTCTGATCAAAAAAAGATAGTCGTTACAACTCCGATCCAAAAAGATATCGACATCATCAATATCTAAAAAAATGAAAACTTCTAAGAAACAAAAAACTATTCTTGCTTTTGGAACCTTTGACATCATTCATCCAGGACATCTTCATTTTCTGAAAGAAGCCAAAAAACTTGGAGACCTCGTCATCTCTGTGGCTAGTGACGAAAGTGTTGTCGCAAGAAAAATAAAGAGACCTTCGAAAAATACAAAAGAAAGGATAAAAGAAATAAAAGCACTTGGAATTTCAAATAGAATAATCAAAGGTGATACAAAACTTAATAACTGGTCTGTCATAAAAAAAATAGTTCCTGATATCATTGCTATCGGATACGACCAAACAGAACTTCAAAAGGCCCTAAAAAAAATAAAAAAAGAATTTGGTTTCAAATTTTCAATTAAGAAAATTTCTTCAAAAGAACCGGAAAAATATCACTCAAGCATCCTTAAACCAGAAAAACAACCAATAAGCAATATACTAACGGATAAATAGAAATGTTAGACTTGAAAGCGTTCTTATTCAAATAACCGACAGAAAATGCAATATCTTGATCCAATTTTTTTGATTGATACTTTAGGATTGATAGGAGTACTCGGAATAGTCTTTGCTGAGTCTGGACTATTTTTGGGTTTTTTCTTACCCGGAGATTCCCTTCTATTCACAGCAGGACTTCTAGCCTCAGAAAATTATTTGAATATTTTTGTGCTTATTTCTTTAGCCATCATTGCAGCGGTACTTGGAGATACTTTTGGTTATGCATTTGGGAAAAAGATCGGACCTAGAATATTCACAAGAGAACATTCGATATTCTTTAGTATAAAAAATCTTGAACGATCAAAATCTTTCTTCGGAAAACACGGCAAAAAAGCGATCATCCTAGCAAGATTTATGCCTGCCGTCCGAACATTTACTCCAATACTTGCTGGTGCAGGACAGATGCCCTATAAGACATTTATCACTTACAATATTGTTGGAGGTGCAGGATGGGTCACTCTTATGGCTGGTCTTGGATATTTCTTCGGAAGAATTATTCCGAATCCAGATAGATATATTTTGCCTGTTATCGTCATAATTATAGTTATTTCTATCATTCCAAGCCTCGTTGAATTCATTAGAAGCAATAGAAAAACAACCATCTAAATTAAGACTTGCTATAACGTCTTAAAAATGGTTTAATAGCAGAGCGGCTTCAGCCGCTTTTTTGTATATAAATTAATCCGAAAAACCAATGGAAATAAGAAATATCGCAATAATCGCACACGTTGACCACGGAAAGACTACCCTGACCGACGCTTTGATGAAACAAACAGGGATGGTCTCAACAGATGTATCAATGGACTCCAACGCCCTAGAAAAAGAGCGCGGTATTACTATCTATGCAAAAAATACATCTATTTTTTATAAAGATACAAAAATCAATATAGTAGACACGCCAGGTCACGCCGATTTCGGTAGTGAGGTTGAACGAGTACTTCGTTCTATTGACTCTGTGTTACTTGTCGTTGATGCTCAAGAAGGACCAATGCCACAGACACGTTTTGTATTGAAGAAATCTCTAGAACTTGGTCTTAAACCGATCGTAATAATCAACAAGATAGACAAACCAGCTTCTGATCCAAAAAGAGTACACGATGAGATACTTGAACTCTTTATTGATCTTGGTGCAAATGATGAGCAATTGAATTTTCCAATAGTCTATGCGATCGGTCGCCAAGGAATTGCGAAGAAGAACTTAACAGATGAAAGTGATAATCTAAATCCTATTCTAGATACAGTTCTTGAACACGTTCAGCCTGCAAATACAAAAGATGATATTCCACTAAAAGCACAGCCTTTTAACCTTGCATATGATAACTTTCTTGGACGTATGGCTGTATGCAGAATATACGAAGGAACTATCACCGATGGTGAGAATGTTATCGTAAAAAAAGTATCAGGCGAAACAAAGAGTTACAGGATCACAAAACTTTATACATTCGAAGGTATTGTAAAAAAAGATGTAAAACAGGCGCACTCAGGAGACATTGTTATGGTCGCCGGAATTCCTGATATTTATATTGGAGATACGATCTGCCATGATGCCAACCAAGAAGCCCTCCCTGCTATCAACGTAGATGAACCAACTATTTCCCTTGATTTTTTTGTTAATGACTCCCCTTTCGCAGGAAAAGAAGGAAAATTTGTGACAACTCGTCAGATCAGAGATAGATTGGAAAAAGAACTTGAAGTGAACATTGGTCTTAAAGTTGATTTCACACAATCAGATAAATTTCGTGTATATGGAAGAGGAGAACTTCACATTGCTATTCTTCTTGAGAATATGAGAAGAGAAGGTTTTGAACTTTCTGTTTCCCAGCCACACGTAATTATAAAAGAAGAGAATGGCAAAAAACTTGAACCTTATGAAGAGGTCACAATTGATACTCCCGAAGAATACAGTGGAAGTGTGATTGAAAAACTCGGAAAAAGAAAGGGTATCATGCACAACATGAAGCAAGAAGGTTCTCAGGTAAGGATAATATTTGAGATACCTACCCGTGGACTTTTAGGTTACAAGAACCAATTTGTTATTGATACAAGAGGAGAAGGAATCATTTGTTCTCGTTTTATTGGTTTCCAGGAATATGTTGGAGTTATTGAAAGAAGAGAATCAGGTTCAATGGTATCCATGGAAGCAGGAAAAGCTCTAGCTTTTGCTCTAGATAACCTACAACAGAGAGGAGTTCTCTACATTGGAGCAGGAACAGAGATATATATAGGACAAGTTATAGGAGATACCTCAAAAGGAGAAGACATCGATGTTAATCCAACAAAAGGAAAACAACTTACGAACATGCGTGCATCTGGGTCTGACGGAACAACTTACCTAACACCTCATCAGGAAGTTGATATCGAAAAAGGACTTGAAATAATGCATGAGGATGAGCTGCTAGAAATAACTCCAAAATCAGTCAGACTAAGAAAGAGGTACCTTACAAAAACAGATCGTGATAAGGCGATGAGAAAAGCTAGAGGCCTAGAATAAAAATTCAAAAAATAATAAAGATCCTAAAAACCCGCAAATGAATTTTGCGGGTTTTTTATTTTTATAGCGATACTATCTAACTAATATTTATAATCACCGATCTTTTCCCTTTTTATAGAAAAAGCTAAAGAAGGAATATCTAATGCATCACCTAGATATTTAGCAACAACTCTCATATAAGCCCCTCCAGTAGAATAGATTCTGAATCTCAATATCTTGTAATTATCTGTTAGATCTATCTGTTCTTTCCATAGATCTAATATATCTTTCTGACGAAAATCACCATTGACCTTTAAAACTCTTTCTTCAATACTTTCCAAAAGATCACCTCCATATATTTCTCTTTGTCCAAGAAATTCTATACCAGTGATCTTCGCATTTGATCCAACCTCTTTTATATTTCCCTCTCTTGCCCACTTCCAAAGAGGTTTTCCTTCAAATGTCTTAGAAGAATAAGCTGGATATCTTTGGGGTAGAATTTTTACTTTCTCAAGAGCTTCTAATATTTTTTCTGGGGTCAAACTTTCAGGATAATTTACTGTTTTTGTGACCTTTCCTAGAATATCAGAGGTATCCGTTTCAAAGCCAAAAAGTACTTCGACTTCATATTCTTTTGATAGATATAGATAATCCTCTTTCTTTTTACATTCTTCTCCCACAAGGACCAAAAGAAGACCTTCAGCCATAGGATCTAACCTTCCTGCATAGGTCATTGGTAGATCTTTATAGGCTGGATTTTCCATTTTAAAGCGTTTTAAACACTCTAAAGGTGTCTCTCCAAGGGATTTATAAAGTAATATTTTAGATCGCATTTTAGGCATATTTAGGGGCCGTTTTGAAAAGTTGCCGACTCGCAGTAGAATATCATCATAATGCCAGAAAAAAAGCAAAAACTATCTACAGAAAGCTACAAAGGCGTCCGCGATTTTTATCCGGAGGATATGTCTGTCGAAAATTATATTTTCAGTACATGGAAAAAGACGGCTGAAAGCTTTGGATACATTGAGTACGGAGCATCAATTCTCGAACCAACCGAACTTTATAGAGCAAAATCAGGCGATGAGATCGTGAATGATCAAACCTATTCTTTTAAAGATAGAGGCGACAGAGACGTAACAATTCGTCCAGAAATGACTCCTACTGTAGCAAGAATGGTCGCAGGAAAAAGACGAGAGATAAAATTTCCAATAAGATGGTATTCCATTCCTAATCTATTTAGATATGAGAGACCTCAAAGAGGAAGACTTCGCGAACACTTCCAACTGAATTGTGATATTTTTGGTCTAGAAGGAATTGAAGCTGAAATAGAGATAATTTCTCTTGCTTACAGGATAATGAAGAACTTCGGTCTCAAAGATGAACAGTTCGAAATAAAGATCAATAGCAGAAAATTATTGATAGAAACCCTCGAAAAACAAGGGATCCCTCAAGACAAGATAACTGAAGCTATCAGACTTATCGATAAAAAGAAAAAGATCAAAGATTTTGAAAAACAATACAAGGATCTAACAGGAAAAGATTTTTCTTTAGAGGTACTTGCAAATACTAAGATCAACACACTTATCACAAGATTAAGCGAAAAAGATATAAAGATAAATTTTGATCCTTCTTTGGCTCGCGGTTTTGATTACTATACCGATATTGTCTTCGAGATCTATGATAAAGATCCAGCAAACCCACGAGCCCTCTTTGGAGGAGGAAGATATGACAATCTTCTTGATATCTTCGGGGAAGAAAAAGTACCAGCCGTTGGTTTTGGTATGGGAGATGTAACTATTAGAGATGTATTAGAAACTTATGATCTATTGCCAAAATATAGATCGACGACACAAATATCCATCCTACCTTTGTCTCCAGATCTTTATGGAGATGCAGAAAAAGTCGCTGATGAATTCAGAAAAAATAATATAAACATTGCTATTGATTACAATGATAAGAAAATTGGAGATAGGATCTCAAAAGCTGATAAAGAAAGCATCTCTTATATCTTGATCGTGGGAGAGGAAGAAGCAAGATCAAAAAGATACAAATTAAAGCAACTTTCAACAAAAAAAGAGACTGAAATAACCTTAGGAGATATAAAAAAGATGGTCTGGAAGAATATTTAAATATATTACAGAGAGACAGACCATCAATTATCAGAATTTAGATTTATCTTATTGAAAATAATGAAAAAAATTGTATTTGACATAGAAACACGAAATATCTTTGAAGATGTTGGAAAAGCAGACCCTGCACTTTTAGATATTTCGATAGTCTGTATATATGATTATGAGACAAATGAATATTCAAGTTATCTAGTTGAAGAACTTCCGAAGCTATGGAAGATATTAGAAGAAACAGAGATATTGATAGGATTCAATAGCAATCATTTTGATATTCCCCTTTTAAATAAGTATTACCACGGGGATCTAAATAATATCCAAAGTCTTGATATCTTGGAGGAGGTCAGAAAATCTATAGGAAGAAGAGTTGGCCTAGGAAATATTGCCGAAGCGACACTCGGTCATGGTAAGAGCGGACATGGTCTTCAAGCTGTTGAATGGTGGAAAAAAGGAGATATAGAAAGTATAAGAAAATACTGTATTGATGATGTAAAAGTCACTAAAGAAGTATATGAATACGCTTTAAAGAATGGGAAACTTAAGTATAAAGATGGCGAAATTATAAAGGATGCTATAATTGATACCAAAGATTGGGGAAACAAAAAAGAAGCAGTTCTAAATAGATCTCTCTTTTTTTAGAACTGATCGCAAAAATAATGAACTTTGCAAAGGATAAAATTTTGAGAAAAAAATGAAGGATGAGGAAGAAAACATAATTATATTATGTTGACTGACGAAACTTTATTTTTTACCAAAATTTTGTCCTTTGAATGTTCAAGCGAGAAATTTTAGTATTTTTAATTAGCGTTTATTTTTTGCGATAAGTTCGAATTATTATTAATTATTAAATAACAAAATGGAAAACGAAACTTTGCACGAACCATTACACGAACACAATCATCACCATCCAAAGCAAAACCCTTGGGCAATCCCATTGGCAATTGTTCTTGCTGGCGGGATTATAGCCTTAGCAGTCTTTTACCATGACAAAACTCCAAAGACTGACACCCAAGACAATTCTGCAACAGCTACACAAAATCTTAATGTAAGACCAGCTGATTCAACAGATCATATTATTGGAGATCCAAATGCCCCAATAAAAATAGTTGAGTACAGTGATCTACAATGTCCTTACTGTCAGGAATTCGACGCAACAATGAGACAAGTAATGACAGACTACAATGGAAAAGTTGCTTGGATATACAGAAGCTTCTGGTCAGTTAGAAAACTTCCAGATGGATCAGTTTTCCACCCACTAGGAGGAAAAGCAGCTGAATCAGCTGAATGTATAGCAGAACTTGGAGGTAATGATAAATTCTGGGAATACATTGGAAAAGTATTCACTGACCAATCATCTGGTAGTTTAGAGAACTTGGATAAATATGCAGTCGCAGAAGGAGTAGATCAAGCTGCTTTTGATAAATGTCTTTCAAGTGGAAAATACACATCTAAGATCGAGAGTCTATATCAAGAAGGATTGAAATCTCAGGTAAACGGAACTCCTAGCTCATTCATCATGAGTAAGAACGGAATCGTAGTAATCCCAGGAGCTGTACCTTATTCAACCATCAAAACAGCACTTGATAGCATAATCAAGAACCAGTAGGAAAATAAAACTTGGTAAATAAAAAAGGGGCTGAAAGCCCCTTTTTTATTTATTTCCAGATATCTCTTAATCTGCAGTACTCACAATCAGGATCATCACATTTTTTTTCTAGGATCTTACCCGACCAGACCGAATCAATAAGAGACTGGATATTTTCTTTTATTTTATCAATATCAGTATCTAGGATCTGAAAACTTTCGATTGCACATCTACCCTTTTCATCTGGAGTTAAAAACACCAAAGCAGGAATGATATTTTTTCCTAAAGACCTAGGATCATCTATCAAAAGTAGCTTATAAAATACCAGCTGACGGAAATAATCACCATTCGAACTCTTTGTATTACCTTTTATCTCATTGATACTCATTTTTCCCTTAGTTTTATAATCAAATATCAAAACCTCATTTTCCTTGAGAATAACAGCATCTAACTTTCCGTGTATTGGGATCAATATCTTGTCATCACCCCAATTTCCATTAAAAGTACTTTCACTCCATTCTTCTGCATGAACCTCGCCATCAGTATTCAAATGACCTATGAGACTATGTGCAACTTTTGGAGCATTTTTCAAGAGTTCATCAATAACAGCTTCTTTCTCAAAATTGGGCAACAAAGAATTACTAACGTATTTAGTGACCTCATCTTTAATTATTCTTTCTACCGATATCTCATCTCTTTTTGAAGACTTCCAGATTTGATCAAAAGCTTTGTGCATCGCATTTCCTTTCTCAGATGATGCATTCGGACCTTCTGGGACTTTTAATATACTCTTCCAAATGAACTCACTTGGACATCTTAAGAAGTGGTTCAAAGCAGTGACAGATAGACCGCTATCTACAAGGACCTTCTTTGTATGATCTATGATCTTTTCATTATTTTGTCTTTGTGGATCTATCTTTGAGACAAGATCATTTGGAATCTGAGGCATTGATCTTTCTTTTATTGATCCCTTATTCAATTCAGCGATGAATCGAAGAGGTGTTAAGAGTTTTTCATCTTTGTTTTTTTCTGGGACGATCAACGAGACATGTTTCTTTGCTCTAGTTAATGCAACATAGAACAACCTGCGGATATCTTTGATATCTTCGTCTTCCTCTTTTACAACTTCAGGAATAATAAAATACTCAGAGTGCCTTTTACTGATCCAAGCTTCTTCTGTAGCATATGGAATAAAAACATAATCAAATTCTTGTCCTTTGCTTCCGTGAGCCGTCATTCCAAGAACATGTGTTTCAGGTGATCCAATTGATACTTTAACACTTTTATCTTCGGCAGAACTCTTATATGAGATCAAATTTTCCATCAGAACTTGAGGACTACTAATATCTCCCTGTCTTATTATCTGTTCTGACAAGGAAATTATTCCTCTCCAAACTTCAACAAAACTTGGATCCCTTGCTATTATCTCTTCGAACCCAGACAATTTGACCACCTCTATTAAAAAATTTATTGGATCATCGTCTATTATGTTTTTCCTTATATCTTTTAATTCAGGAATGATCTTTTCTATCTTTTCAAAATTATTTGTCTTAAGTGACCTGATCACTTCAACTTCCCCTTCAAGATCTAAGTTCCAAAGTCCAGCAGCTATTGTCTTACTAAGTAATTCTATTTTGGAAGGATCACTCAAGAATTCGATCAAAGAAAAAAATATAAGACCAATAGGATGAGAGAAGATATTAATGATCCTTTCTGACGAAACCTTTATTCCTCTCTCGGACAAAGCTTTGATCATCTCCTCTAGATCTTTATTTTTTCTAGTGATTATCGCAATAGTAGCTCCTGGTTCTTTTTTTAGGATCTGATCTATTTCTTTACTTAGATACTCTTCTGCTGAAAAAATATCTGGAATAGAAACAACATCTATAGGCTTTGGATCATCTCTATGCCCCCTGAGCTTTATCCTGAGTTTCATATGTTCACCCTCTTTATAATTGTTCTCTATCATCTCAAAACTGGCATCAAGAATATGCTGATGCGAACGAAAATTATCTTCAAGAGCAATGACTTTCATATCTTTCCAAGCCTTTTCAAAACGTAGAAAGTTTGAGACCGAAGCACCTTGAAAACGGTAGATCGCCTGTTTTTCATCTCCAACAATGAACACATTCGGATTATCAAAAAAATTAGCAATAAGTGAGATGATCTCATTCTGAGCATCATTCGTATCTTGATGCTCATCGACTAAGATATATAAGAATTTTTCCTGAATAAGCTGTAAAAAAAGCTTATCGTTCTTCAATGCATAAAGAAGTTCAGTGATCAGATCATCGTAATCTATCTTATTTGATCCCTTCTTGAGCTCTTCATACTCAGAATATACCTTAGAGAACAACATCGTCTTTTCACATTTTTCAATTATTTTTTTTGCGTCTGCTTTTAATCCTCCTTTGCTTTCACCTCTGGTAGAGATCGAACTCTCATCATTTTTTATTTCCTCGATCTTTTCTTTTGCAAAATTCATGACCTTCTCTGGACTCTCGTTGCCTCTTTTTGATTCACTTATCGTATGGATAATAGATCTAATATAAAATTCTGGTTTTCCTAAAGGTCTTAAAGGCACAAACTCTTTTTTTTCTAGGATCTTTTTTATTAGGTCTTCACTTTCTATCTCAGTTATTTGTTCAGAACGATCCAAATGTACGAAATGTTCCTGATATTCAGAGATCAAAGATGAAGCAAAACTATGAAATGTATTGACCCTGATCTCATCAGCCCTGCTTCCTATTATCTTTCTTAGATTATTCTTTATAGCCTTAACACCTGAGTCGGTAAAAGTAATGGCCAATATGCCAGACGGAGGCGTATCTGTCAGGCGTAAAATGTTTGCAATGCGTAAAGTAAGAATGGTCGTCTTGCCAGTTCCAGGCCCAGCTATGACCATTACAGGCCCTTCTATGGCATCTACAGCCTCCTTTTGCTCTGCAGTGAGACTTTTGTATTTTTCTAAGAATTTCTCGTCTTTCATTGAGCACATTATCTCATATCTTAAAAATAAACTTACCTTTTATAAAAAATTGGACCTTTTACAGTCCATATTAATAACCAGTTTTTAGTTGGTTTTGATAGCTCGAAAATTCTCCCTGAAAAAGATCGAGTTGACTGCCAAGACTTTCCGGCAGACATATCATCCCTTCATTTAGGATGATCTCCCAAGCTTTTTTAGAAAAAGACAAAAGCGAGATGACCAATCTTTTTTTCTCATCTCTCTTTCCAAAAAGTTCAAAGCCTTTTTCTTTCAGAATTTCTATCTCCAAACAAGGCAGAGTATCATCAGCAATTACCACAGCACCTCGAAACTTGTTCATGTAAGGACTACTCCCGTTGATCATGTAGAAAGTCCCACAATCATTCCACAAAGAGAGTGAATTGAAAACTGCAGCAGCAAATGCAAGTCGAGTCATGGTCAACTTACGCTCGATCCACATACGTCCCTCAGACATTCCTTCCTCTTCTGATAATTCGGAACGCTGCTTCCTTGAATAGACAATCCCGCTTCCTTCGTGAGTTGGCAGTGCAAGATACATCCTGCTACTTTGCTGGTATTGACTGGAACAACCTCCTCCTCCAGGATACCCTTCATTATTTTCCACCTTTTGGAAACAACAGATCTCTGGATTTATATTCATTCTACCGCCAAGACTAGCAAATCTTGGAATGTAGTCAAGAAATCTTAATAGTTCTTAAGTCTTGCAACATTATCATGCAAGCGGATCTTTTCTAGAGCCTTAGCTTCAATTTGTCGGATCCTTTCTCGGGTCACTGCAAAGGTCTTCCCTACTTCTTCAAGAGTGTGCTGGATACCATCCAAAAGTCCATGTCTCATCTCGAGTATTCTTCTTTCTTTTTCTGATAGATCATTCAGTATCTGACCAACTTGATCTTTGAGAATCCTCTGTGAGGAATCTTGATCTGGGGAAGGGATCTTGTCGTCAGCAATAAAATCTCCATATGTAGTTTTCTCATCTCCATCATCTCCAACAGGAGTATCAAGAGAGACTGTTGTCTGATCGATCTTTTCGATCTGATAGATCTTATCAACATCAAGTCCCATCTCAACGGCGATCTCTTCTGGCATTGGATCTCTTCCTAGATCCTGACTAAGTCTTCTGACAACCTGTTTATATTTTGCGATCGTCTCAACCATGTGAACAGGTACACGAATTGTTCTTGATTGATCTGCAAGAGCACGGGTAATAGATTGTCTGATCCACCAAGTAGCATAAGTTGAGAATTTATACCCTTTTGTCCAGTCGAATTTATCTACAGCTTTGAAAAGACCGAGATTTCCCTCTTGAATAAGGTCTAACAAAGTTAGATCAGGACTTCTTCCTACATATTTTTTAGCAATTGATACAACAAGACGAAGATTCGCTTTAGCCAGAAGGTTCTTTGCCTCTTCGTCACCATTCTGAATTCTCTTTGCAAGATCTTTCTCTTCAGCCGCATGGATCAAAGGATACTGCCCTATCTCCTTAAGATACATTTGAATGGAATCGTAATTCTCTCTCTTGCTTCCGTATTTTTTCAAAAAATCTTCGTCATTTGTCTTTATGTCAAGGAAACCTCCTCCTTCGAGAATATCAATGCCACTAGTTGTTAGTCTTTCATATAGTGAATCCAAGAAAACAACATCGTCTTCCACTGTTGGAAAACTTTTCAAGATCTCATCGTATGTTATAAAACCTCGTTCTTTTCCTTTTGCAATAAGAAGAACAGCCTTCTTTTCTGTCTCTTCACTTTTTTTTGCAGCAGAGATCTTAACAGGCTTCTTACTTTTTAAGACCTTTTTTTCCTTGGTCTTAACAACCTTCTTTACAGCTTTTTTTATGGTCTTTTTCACTTGTTTTTTCACCTGAGTTTTTTTTGTTGTTGTTTTCTTTTTTTTCATATTTTTTTTAATTAGCGAATAATATCATATTTTTTTGAAAGCTTTGACAGACCAGAGGAGATCTCTTGAAACTCATGAAGAAGCCGACTTTCTTCTTCTTTGTCTTTTACTGCTTCTGCTTTTTTTAACCTCTCAATTGATCTTGAGAGCCTATCTCTTAAAATTTCGTCTTCTAACATAAAAAGTGCTTCCCTTTGATAAAAATCCAGATCATTTGATCCATAATTCATTTTTCCTTCAAAATATATTTCCTCTTTATCATCTTCAGGAATGGTCTGAAGACCAGCAAGAGTTAAAACCTTTTTCTCAAACTCATCTGCCTTACTTTTGTCTAGTTCTCTCATAACAAATAGAACAGAAAGAGCTTTGCGCAGATAACTTCTATCTTTCTGAGCCTTATTTGTTTTTAAAGCTGGGCTGGGTGTTTCTTCTATGATTATCTTTTTCATCTCATCCCTAAGAGCTCCCTCTGGAAGACCAAATTCCAGACTCACTTTGCTCAATATCCTTGATTGGTCAATCGAGCTTTCAATAGATCTCACAAGTGGAAGTATCTGGGATTTTAAGATCGTGTCTGCATCGTTCCTCTCATTTGCATCTATCCTTTTTTTTGCAATAGAAAGAAAATAATCAATGACACTCGGTGCCTCATCTACGATCTTTTGCCAAAGTTTTGGATCTGACTTTACTATGTCTGCAGGATCTTTAGCTGAATCAATAACCGAAGCTTTAACAAAAAAATTCTTTTCGAGAGCCATTAAAGAGGCCCTGAAAGATGCGCTGATCCCAGCCTGATCTGAATCAAAAGAGATCACTAAAGTATCTGTAATTCTTCTCAAATAGGTCAAATGATCATAGGTAAGACTCGTTCCGCTAGTTGCAACAGCATTATCAACTCCTGCCTGATGGCTCATTACTAGATCCATCTGTCCTTCTACAAGAACAGCATATTTCTTTTCTCTTATGGAATTCTTTGCAAAATTGATCCCATAAAGAGTTTTACTTTTCTCAAAGATCGGTGTTTCTGGACTATTTATGTATTTTGCTTCTTCACTTTCCTTCTTTAAGATCCTTCCAGAAAAAGCAACAGTTCTCCCGCTAGCATCAAAGATCGGGAACATGACCCTCCCTCTGAAAGTATCGTAATTACCTTTGGGACCTTTCTTGATCAGACCTGCAAGAAGTAGATCATTCTCATTCCATCTATTTCTTAGTGTTTCGATAAGAGAATGCCATTCATCTGGAGCAAAACCAACTCTAAATTTTTTCAGAGATTCAATTGATACTCCTCTATCCTTCAAATATATAAGAGCTTCTTTTGAATCACGGAGTTTCCTCTCAAAGAATGAAGTTGCATCTTCCATTATCTCAAAGAGTTTTTCTCTCTCACTCTTTTCTCTTTTATCTTCTTTCTCTATCTCTACTCCTGCCCTTTCTGCAAGGATCTTAAGCGCACCTAAGAAATCCAAAGCTTCCATTTCTTCTATGAAAGAAAAAATATCTCCTTTTTGACCGCATCCAAAACAATAATAAGTATTTCGTTCTGGAGAGATAAAGAAAGAAGCAGATTTTTCTTGATGAAATGGACATCTAGCCTTCAGGTAGGTTCCTGCTTTTTCAAGAGTAATATAGGAACCTACCACTTCTTCGATGGAAAGTTTTTCTTTTATTTTTTCAACTGTGGAGGACATTATTTTTTGGTCGCAAAAAAAAACTTAACAACTAAAAACTTCAAAACTTATGACCTGTCTAATTACTCAGCCTGCACCTCGTCTCTATAAGTAGCTTGAAGATCTTCTATCATTTTAGATTTTTCACTTCCTTTGAATCCTGTTCCTGCTGGGATCAATCTTCCCAAGATAACGTTTTCCATAAGACCAGTAAGTTTATCCTCAGCACCTTGAGCAGCTGACTGGATCAACACTCTTGTAGTGTGTTGGAATGAAGATGCAGAAAGGAAGCTTTGTCTTGATAGAGAAACGTCTGTTATACCAAGAACGATCTGTTCTGCCTTTGCTTCTTCTTTCTCTTGTTCCTTCATCTTCTCATTCTCCTCAAAAAGTTCTCCCCATTCGATTATTGCTCCTTCAGCAAATACAGTATCTCCTGCTTTTTTAACTTTTATTCTTGAGAACATCTGACGAACAATAACTTCAATGTGTTTTCTTGATACAGCTTCTCCTTGAAGCTCGTAAAGTTTTTTGATCTCAGAGATGATATAGTTCTCAGTTTTTTCTCTTCCTGCATATTTGAATAGGTCATCAATGTCAGCAGAACCGTCAGTTAGAAGATCTCCTTTCTTAACGTTATCTCCGATCTTAACTAATGGCATTCTGAGTCTGTGAACTTCGTACTCTGTAGCTTGAGCTTTTTTTGCTTTGCTTCTGTCCTCTAATTCAGGAAGAATAACGATCTTCTTTTCTTTGCCACTTTCAATGACTTCTGAGACAACTCCATCAACCTTTGAAACTACTGCAGGATTCTTTGGTTTTCTCTTTTCAAAGACTTCTTCCACTCTAGGCAAACCTTGAGTAATATCTCCTCCGATCTGAGCGGTTCCTCCTGAGTGGAAAGTTCTCATTGTAAGCTGTGTTCCAGGCTCTCCAATAGCTTGAGCAGCAACAGTACCAACAGCTTCTCCTAGATCGATCAATTTATTCCTTCCAAGATCCAATCCGTAGCATTTTGCACAGATCCCACCTTTCGATTTACAGGTAAGAGGAGATCTTGCAAATACCTCGCTTACACCAGCTTTCTCAATAATAGCTGCACAATCATCTGTAATAAGATGTCCTTTAGGAAAGATAACTTCTCCCTTAGGATCTTTTAGATCATCTGCCAAAACCCTTCCTCTGATACTCTTTGAGATCGGAGATTCAATTCCTGAAGCAGTTTCTTTTCTTAGAATTATTCCTTCTTTTGTTCCACAATCTTCACTTGTAATAATAACGTCTTGAGCAGCAACGAAAAGTCTTCGTGTTAAGTATCCCGCTTTAGCTGTGTTAAGAGCTGTGT
>CAZKTY010000001.1:26094-40196 GCA_964555825.1 uncultured Candidatus Saccharibacteria bacterium | reverse complement strand
ATTATTATAGGATCATGTTTTTCATGTAAAGCTGGCTCAGTAAGCCAAGGAGAATATACTCGAAACATATCGATATTCCCGTAAATTTTATCTCCTAAACCTTGAAGATTCCCGTCAGAATAAGGACCAATTCCTCCTGAATCAAATGGACCAGAAGCATCACCCCAAAAATTATTTGATAGATTGAAATTATCACTAACACCTCGAACTGAATAGAATTCAGCTCCAATTTCATTCCCTATTATATTATTTCTGTGAGCTTCAAAACCTCCATCTTCTTCCTGATAGAAAGTAAAACCCGTTGTGTTTTCATAGATATTAGATTCTTTGACAATAACTTTTGTAGCCTTTGAAGAATAATCCCTAACAGCAGAACCTTTGAAATTTGAAATATCAGAATGAGAAATATTTAAAAAAGCTGAATTATCATAATAATCATAATCATACATAAAGATTCCATCTCCCAAACCACCTTCAAATTGAGAGTTTATTATAGTTACCCTACCTCCAGAAATTCTCAGACTAGCATCCCCGACCGAATAATCCACAACAACATTATCCATATGCAAACTAGAAGCCCTGCGTATAGAGATCGTCTCGTAAGGACATAAAGAGGATATCTCAGTATTAGACAGATAGACTTTTGATGAATCAATGGCATATACGGCCGAGTCATCACTTGCAGACAAAGTACCTCCGTCTATTGATAAAAGACTCTGCTCAAAAAGACTTATCGCATAATACAAAGAAATGTCTGAGGACTTAATATCAACATAACCTTGTCTGTTCACAAAAATAGTGAAAAGATCAGAGAATTCTGCATTCTTTATATTCAATTTTCCTCCAACATTATCAATATACCAATGCTTACCTAAAGTAGCATTAATATTTACCTTATTGTTCTCACTACCCTCAATATCAAGATTTCCTCCAAATAAGGCGAAGCTGGTATTATCTTGAAATTGAATATCTGTACCTTCTTCTATTTTCAGTGTTACTCCACTTTCAATAGAGATATACCCCGAGATCAAATATGGTCCATTATCTTTTGTCCAAACTGTATCTTGATTGATATCCAGATCAGTATCAATGATCGTGTCAGCCCTTGTAAATGAAGGAGAAGAAAATAAAAGAATAAAAATAATTGAAATAAAAAATGATCTCCATCTCCAAAAATTATTTTTTATTAAAAAATCTACCATTTTATAAGATCAAAGATTTTCTTAGGAGTTGCTAAAAGTGTGTCAAAAAAACTTCCACCTACCTGAGAAACAGATCCTTTATTTTGGATATCTTCAACTTTTTCGTCCTGAATTCCTCTATCTTCAACATCATCAACGTATGCTTCATCTTCAATATTTTTTGTTTGTTTATCTTCAGTTATGTCTTTATTTCCAATGAACTTCACAGGATCAGTACTTCTTCTGATTTCAGCAATTTTATTTCCAATAATAGATAACTTTGAGCTGATTTCAGCAATTCTGGCATTTTTTTCTGTATCTGAAATAGCCTCAGCCAGACCTGTTCCATTTGGATAAGTAAGTGAAATTTTTTCTTGATCCAAGACCAATAGTGGGATCTTAATATTAGAATTTGCACTTAAGATCGTATCTTGAGGTATTACAAATTCTTTTGTCCCATACAATATCTTGTAACCAGCAAGATTTGCTTCTTGGCTTGAATCGTTAGAAATTTGAGCAAAACTACTACTTATATCTTTGTGAAAAGAAAATGATACTTTTGGTTCCAAGACCTCGACTTTTGAAACAGACACGACATCACTGACACCGTTAGAAACATTAAGGACCACATTGTACGTACCAGGATAAATATAATAATGATCAGACATTTTATTTGAAGATGAGCTTCCATCTCCAAATGACCAAGAATAGTTAAGATTTCCAAGAGAACCTTTTGTTCTTACTTGTGCATTAAATCTTACAGGACTGTTGATAAACGAGACCCTATCTCTTCCTGCATATATTTTCAGATCAAAATCATCCTCCGAAAACTGAGACAAAGGGGTTCCACTTGAATATGAATATAAGACTGAACCAGAATAAGCATTACTCGTACTAGTTGAAGTCAGATCCGTTGAAGTTGCTGTACTAGTCGAAGTCCCTGAGCTTGGATCTTCGATAGGAACGTTCGACGAAATAATTATTTGCTGTGTTGCTGAAAAAGTTTTTCCTGTATCCCTTCCTTTTATAGAAATGGTAAGAGTATGAGTCCCTTCTGTATTGTCTTTATAATAAAAAGTCCTGCTTGAGGTATTTTTACTCATTGTGGTCGAAACAGGATTCCCAGATGAATTCAAAAATTGTCCCGTAGGAGAGTTACTCGTAAAAGTCGTGTCATTCGTTTCATCAACTTTTTCAGCTGCGCCAGAAGAATTTTGAGTTTGAACAATTATTTCTTTTGAAACATCTCCAGGCTTTATGGTCTGAGAGTCTGTAGTAAAAACAAGATTAGAAATATTTGAAGTTGAGGCAAAAGAAATACCGGCAATAAAAAATAAAGACAAAACAAAAAGTACACAGAGTGCTTTTGATTTCATTTTCCGATCTTAGTTTACTAATTATCTTTCCTCGAACTTTAAATATCTCGAGAAAAGACTCTCCTTGCTCCGATCTATCAAAGAGAGCCTTTCCTCGAGGTTTTTACTATTCCAATCTTAGCTTCACCAAGGACTATAAAATTCTATATAAAATTAAAAAGAACTTCAATATCTTTTATCCACAGTACCTAAAATAATACAGAAATATTTTTAATATTTCCTTATCACTCCTTTTACAATTGCTGCTACTTTCAACTCTTCTTTAGGATATATAGGTTTGTATTTTTTGTTTGCGGGTTCTAGATAGACTTGATCTCCTTTTTTTCTGAAATATTTCATTGTCCAACCTCCATCCACTTCTGCAATGACGATGTCTCCTTCTCTTGGAGCACCCCTTCTTTCTGCGACAACTAGATCACCTTCTCTTATACCAGCATCGATCATTGAGTCTCCTTTCACTTCTAGCAGATAGCTTGATTCTTTATGTTCAACTAGATAACTATCTATGCTCAAAGTATCTGTTAATTCTTCATCGACAGAAGAAGGAAAACCAGCCTCAACTAGACCTAACATTGGGATCTCGTCTAAAGATCTGCTTGGGATTATCCTCCCTTGTGGATCTTTACTGACGATCCCTTCGTCTACAAGGGCGTTGATAAGCTTAAAAACAGCATTCTTAGACTTAAACCCAGTTATCTCCATGATCTCTTTATACCCAGGCATCCTGCGATATTTTTTATAGAAAGAGATTATTCTATCTTTGTAGTTTTCCATATAAATTAGAAATAAACATCAACGGAAAATTCTCGGAAAAAATTGATCTTTATTCGCTTACGAAGTAAAGGAATATTTCCTTTATAATATTTTACTTTTCTTTTCATAATTTTTGTATTTAAAAAGTTCATAATCTTAACTTTAAAAAAGAAACATTGTTACAAGACTTCCAGCTCTTTCAAACCAACCTTTCTTTGACCTTATAACTGTTTTAATTGCGACAGGAGTCTCAATCCTCGTTAAGTTATTAAGCTGGGTGAGAAGAAACTTATGTCTCCTTGCCTCTACAAAATAAGGTTTACCTTTGATGATCTTAAGATCGATCTTGTTATTTAACCTTTCGATCTCTTTTTCTATTTCTTTTATCAATTTAGTTCTACTCATGGATATAAGTATAAGTGAACCATGGTTCACTAGCAAGTATTCTTCTGTGGATAAAGTGTTCAAAACTTAAACTTTATACCGACCTCCCTACCTTGTGGATAAAGTGGACTAGGGATGCCCTAGGAGTGATAAAAATAGACAACACAAAAGCCGCCCTTACGGGCGGCTTTTGTTAGCTTTGCTAACTTAACCAAAAGCTAAGCTAGCATACAAGCAACCTGAAGCTTACGGAATCTGTACGTATAGATTCTGCAAACCGAAGTTTACGTTGTACTGAGCGTTCTGATTAGCTCCTGTACCAGTTGCTGGACCAGTACCGTAGTTAATCTGATTGATAGAAATTTTCTTACCAGCTGTACCACCGTTTGTGTTATCAACTGTTAGGTTGTAAGTGAAAGTTCTTGACGCACCAGCCTGAACGATGTAAGCACCACCTGCGATATCTCCTGTAACTGATCCTGAAGCAACAATTGAAGTTACAGTTGTTGAAGCAGAGTTAAGAGTACCGTTTGTGTAAAGTGCCAAAGCCTGTGTTGAAGTAGCACTTAGGTAAATTGAATTGTTACCGTTGTTAACTACTGTGAATGACAATGAAGGATAAGCTGCTAACCATGATCCTGAGTTAGGAGTAGTTACGCTTCCCTTTACGCCAGTAAGATTTGTGATCTGAATTCCTCCGTTTGGAATGAATGTAACATCGTTAGCTGTGATGTTTGATGCATTTCCAACTGTTAGAGTGTTGTAGTTAGTATCTGTACCAACGATTCCACTCTTAACCAATGTTGAAGAAGCTGCAAATGAAGATGTTGTTGCAAGAACATCAGCCTTCAATGTCAAACTCTTCCACTGATCCTGAGCCAAAGCGATTGTCAAGTTTGTGAATGTAGCTACACCATTTGTAAGTGATGTTGCTCCATACTGTGTTGAACCATCATACAATCTTACATTCTGGAATACATTTGATGCTCCAGCTGATGAGTTGACGTTGAAAGTCATACCGTTGATTGTTCCATTCTGATTCTGCTCCTTGATACCGAATACTCCAAGGACTTCGTCACTTGTTGTATTTGATACAGAAACAGTCTCATTTCTTGTGTCTGGTGTTGAAGGATCAATACGTGTGTATAGATCTCCATTTGAACCAGTTGAAGAAAGGATCAATGTGTTTGCATTTGAATCAAACTCTGATCCAAGACCTAGAGAATCTGTGTATCCTTTTCCGTTGATTGTTCTGATAGCTCCGTTTGGAACCTGAACAGAAATAGTCTGACCTGTGATCTTATCTGATGAAGATAGAACAGTTGCGTTAACAACTAGGATTGTATCTGCTCCTCCAGCCTGAACTGTGTAGTTAACGTTATCAAAACGAACTAGGTAGTCAGAACCAGTTGTGATCTCTGTTGCATCAGAAGCACTGTTAAGTGTCTTTGTTGCAATAACTTTTCCTGTTGAATCTTTAAGAGTCAACTGGTTGAAAAGCAACCAAGGTCTTGAGTTAAAGTAAACGTCAAATCTGTTTACTGTAACTGCACCTGAAGTTCCTTTTAGATCTACGGCGTAGATGTCCTTTGTGTCACCCTTCTTAAGAGTTTGACTTCTTGAGACGAAAGGTGATGTTGCTACTGTAAGAGAACCATCTGATCCATCAGCAACTACTGAACCTGTTGTTGTTGTAGTTGTTGTTGAAGTTGTAGTTGTTACAGAAGATGTTCCGTTTACCTTAGCTCTTGTTACGGGGCCAAAGTATCCAGCTGCTGGAGTGATTCCATTTGCTGTCTGGTAAGCTGCAAGAGCTGCTTTAGTCTGCTGACCAAAGTTTCCTGTTGCTCCAGCTGAAATTGAATATCCAGCTTTGATTAGAAAGTTCTGCAATGCTGTTACATCAGCTCCTTTTGAACCAACTGTAAGGTTAGTGTTGAAAGTTGCTGTTGCGGTTGATGTTGTGCTTCCTGAAAGCTGAGCAAGCTGAGCTGTAAGAGAAGCGATTTGAGCCTGAAGATCAGAAATTGTATCTGCCTTTGCTGGAGCTGTTGTAGCTACAACGACAAGACTAAGTGCAATTGCAAATCCCAAGACTCCTGCGATTGTCTTTGTGAATTTATTCATTTTTTAATTTAATTAACTGACTCACTTCCATTAATTTTTAAAAATTTAATAATGTGGAAGTTCGTCTAATTTCTTTATAACGGCGTCAAAAAAAATTTGAATCGACAATTTTTTTCTTCAGCCGGGTGTAGAAACATCTCAGAGTTACCTCAAAAATATTTCTACATTTCAAGTGTTCAAGTTCTGTAATTTTTTTTACAAGACCCGAACACTATTGAAACACTGTTTGAACTATCCTCTCTTCTTTGTTTCGACTTGAAGAAAGGTTAGTTGGCATAATTTGGACTGAATCTCTTTCGTTGATCTTTCATCTATAAGTAGTTAGAAACTTCTGAATTATTTTGTTGTCAAAGTTCAATTCTTAACAGTCAATATCCTGATCTCTACGGCGTTACGGAAAACTATAAGTTTTCCTTGCTTGGAATTATATTACTTAAGCATTACCGTATCAACCTTGATATGTGGAAAACCCCTAAAAAAGGCTTATTCCACGAAACAATAGTAGCTGATTTTGGGTGAAAAGTCCAGTGTAGGTGAAACAAATTAGAGACGCTTTGATAGAGTACAAAAGAAAACATCAGTACCTATTTATTAGTATGAAGGGACAGTTAGGACAAAGGACCGGACACTTTAGATCTGTCTTTTACGACAGAAGATATTTACTCCAACGACGCTCCCCTGTCTTTTTGATGACCTTCTCAGCTAGGAGTAAATTGAGCTCTCTTTGGATGGTCTTCTCACTGCAATCTTTAATGCTTGAACTTATGTCCTTTATAGTTACCTCCTTCTTCTGCTTTATGATTGAAAGGATCTTGTGTCTTCTGTGTCCTTTATCGTCATCCTCTGTTTTTGAATTTTTACTACTTGAGATCTGAACATGTCCTTTATAATTTTGACCCCCTTTGCTCCCAAGGTCAGATACTTTGTTAAGGACAGGAATCTCATTTTTCAAATTTTCTAGCATGTCCCCTACCCCTATCAGAACAGGTTTTTCTACTTCAAAAAAATTCTGGCTCAATTCTTTTTCTCCCTCTTTTTTAGTATCAAATGGACTTAGCTCACCAGAGAGTTTATCTATCTCGGAAATGATGATCTCTGAATTATTCTTCGAGATAAGTTTGATCGAAAAAGCTGTCTCAAATGACGTCCTCAAAGACAGAAGCAAGGACGCAACTTCTTGCCTGTTCAAACCTCTAAAAGACACAACTCCATCAACCAACCCAACAGCGTTTTTTCGAATGATCCACTTCAGAGGTTCAATGTCTTTTATGTGTTCAGTAAGAAGATAAGACCCAATAGAAAGTCTTTTAGCCTTTTTATATATATATAAATTTAGAGGGCTATTTGAGAATATGTCCTTTAAGGAAAGCTCCTCTGTTTTGTTTGATTGTCCGTTATCTTCCATATGATGTCTTTTATAAAAAAGTCTGTTCAAAGACATGCGTAATACTATAAAAGACAGCGTAAAAGTCAATGTGGAATAAGCCTTTTTGGCTAAATAAAAAAATGTCTGAGATCCAAATATCTCAATGATCTTTTAGATCTATAGGCCGATTAACTTACCGAAATCTTCTTCTATTTTTGTGATATTATTTGAATACAAATTAATTCTGAAATTTAAATCTAAAATGGCAAAAAAAGTTAT
Source organism: uncultured Candidatus Saccharibacteria bacterium (assembly GCA_964555825.1). Classification (GTDB taxonomy): domain Bacteria; phylum Patescibacteriota; class Minisyncoccia; order Phycocordibacterales; family CAIRYW01; genus CAIRYW01. The sequence goes on along the minus strand of CAZKTY010000001.1, from coordinate 32,730 downwards.
TGAAAAAAACGAAAAAGGAACTAAGAGAGAATATAAAAGAAAAGAATACGAACACAAAAATATTCAGGATGAGACATTCCGAAGTATTGTAGCAATCCTTCTTTTTGTCATAGCTTTCATACTACTCATGGGAGCTTTCAACAGAGCAGGCTGGCTTGGAAGAGAACTTTTTGCGATCCTTGATTCAAGTCTTTTTGGTCTCGGATATTATCTGATCCCTCTGATATTTATGATGCTCGGAATCGCATTTTTGAAAGACCTTGAAAGAAAAATATCCATGTATAAATTAGGAGGAGGACTTTTGTTCTTCCTCTCATCTCTGACCCTTCTTGATATCTGGTTCGAAGGTAAAGGAGGAGCTGTTGGCAGACTACTTTCTAAACCAATGCTTTCACTTTTGGATTCGATCACATCAACAGTCCTACTTCTTGCATTGATACTTATCTCAGTGCTTGTGATCTTTGACACACATCTCGGTCACGCAACCAGAATGCTTTGGGAAAAATTGACCACCAAAAAAGAGAAGCCTGAGGAGGACTTCAATAAAAAAATTAAAGTTCCAGAAGAAGTAATCGTTCAGATCCCAGAGGAAGAAAAAAAGATCACAACTGACCAATCAAAGGAAACAACAAAGAACAAAAAGATCACAAAAAAAGATGAGGAAGAGAATCTCTTCAGCTCTGCAATAATTCTAAAGAATAGAGCTTATATACCTCCCCCAATTTCTTTGCTCGAAGTGGATTCTGGTAAGCCAGGAGTTGGAGACATAAAAGCAAATGCAAATATCATAAAAAGAACTCTACAAAATTTTGGAATTGATGTTGAGATGGATGAGATCACCATCGGTCCCACAGTCACAAGATATGCTTTGAAGCCTGCTGAAGGAGTAAAACTTTCAAGAATTATTGGGCTTCAAGATAACCTAGCTTTAGCTCTTGCAGCAGAGACGATAAGAATTGAAGCTCCTATTCCTGGCAAATCGCTCGTCGGTATTGAAGTTCCAAATACATCAAAGACAGTCGTCGGACTCGGATCACTTCTAGGTACAAAAGAATTTCAAGAATCGAATAAACCTCTCCTAACTACGATCGGAAAAGATGTCTCTGGCAAACCAGTATTCTATGATCTTGCAAAGATGCCTCACCTCCTAATCGCAGGAACAACTGGTTCAGGAAAATCTGTGACAGTTCACTCGATACTCAATTCCCTTCTATATAGGAACTCACCAGACATGCTCAAATTCATTATGGTTGATGCCAAGAGAGTTGAACTTACTCTATATAATAAGATCCCTCATCTTCTAACTCCGGTGATCACCGAAGCAAAGAAAACTATCCTTGCTCTTAAATGGGCAGCAAAAGAGATGGATCGCCGCTACGATGTTCATGAAAAAGAATCCGTAAGAGATATTGATTCTTATCACAAAAACATTGTCCTTCCTGCACTGAAAAATAAAAAGGCTAATAGTGAAGGAAGTGTCCCAGAGACAATGCCCTATTTAGTCATCGTCATTGATGAGTTAGCTGACCTAATGCAAGCCTACCCAAGAGAACTTGAAGCTGCGATCGTCAGACTTGCCCAAATGTCTCGAGCTGTTGGTATTCATCTTGTACTTTCAACTCAAAGACCTTCCGTAAATGTCATTACAGGTCTTATCAAAGCCAATATTCCAACAAGAATTGCCTTAAAAGTTGGTTCGCAGATAGATTCCAGAACAATTATTGATAAAGCAGGCGCTGAAAAACTTGTTGGACAAGGAGATATGCTATTTGTAAGCCAAGATAAACCAGATCCAGCTAGGATCCAATCCCCTTACATTTCTGAAGGAGAAGTAAAAAAAGTAGTCAAATATTTGATAGATTCATACAAAGATGAACTCCCTGAACCAGGTCTTGAACTTACTCCAAAATCCTCTGAAGAAACTGAAGGAAGGAACCCTATTTTTGACGATTCTACAGTGTCAGGAGCTGATGAGGACGATCTATATGAAGACGCAAGAGAGATCGTCATAGAGGCCAAAAAAGCCTCTACATCCTACTTACAAAGGAAACTCAGAGTTGGATATTCCAGAGCAGCAAGTCTTATGGATATGTTAGAAGAAAGAGGTGTTATAGGTCCTGCTGACGGTTCAAGACCAAGAGAAATAATTGGAGTTAATCCATCAGAAGACGAAAATAACGCCTAACTAAAGATGAAAAGTAAGAATATAAAAGAGATCGAGAATATTTTTTACCAAAAAGCCTTAAACTGTATTGTTATAACTTCAATACACCACTAAAAGAATGAATGCCAGAGGAAAATTAGCAATGATCCTAAGTATTGTCTTTCTTTTATCATTTCTGACATATGCAGGCTTTGAAGCAGAAAAATTAATATATGGACCTCAAATTATTCTTAATACCCCAAAAGATGAAGATACCTTACAAGGTATTGGAAATGTCACCGTATCAGGTAGTACAAAGAATGTGACCTTCATAAGCCTAAATAATAGACAAATATTTACTGATACAAATGGTGATTTTAATGAGAACTTGGTACTACTTCCCGGCTATAATATACTTACGATAGATGCTAAAGGCAGATACGGTAAAGAGATCTCAAAAAAGATACACCTATACCTTGAGAAAGACGAGACAAATACTTTTGTTGCATCAAGTACCGCAACTTCCACAGAAATAACAGCATCAACAACCTCAACTTCAACAGAAAATTCAGTTTCAACAAGCATAAAAAGCAAAAAATAGTTTTTAAAGAAAGGTCTTATTTTAAGGTGAGATTAGAAATTAATAAAAAATAATATGGCAAAACTTGGAAAGAAAAAAACAAAGGCAGGAACAGAAGAAAAAAGATCTAACGCTTCAGGTATTGAAGACACTCTAAAAGCCATAAAAAGTAAATTCGGAGAGGATTCAATAATGATGCTTGGTGACAAACCAAGAGTAGATGTAAATGCGATCTCGACAGGTTCAATTGGTCTGGATGAAGCTTTAGGAGTTGGAGGACTTCCAAGAGGGAGAATAATCGAAATATTTGGACCAGAGTCTTCAGGAAAGACCACTCTTTCCCTTCACGTAATAGCAGAAGCACAAAAACTCAACGGAATTTGCGCTTTTATTGATGCAGAACATGCAATGGATCCCCAATATGCAGGAAGACTTGGAGTAAAACTTGATGAACTTCTTATCTCACAACCAGATACAGGTGAACAAGCATTAGAAATAGTTGAATCATTGGTTCGATCTGGAAAGATCGATGTTATTGTCATCGATTCAGTAGCAGCTTTGACCCCTAAGGATGAAATTGAAGGAGATATGGGTGCTTATCACGTCGGAAAACAAGCTCGCCTTATGTCGCAAGCCCTAAGAAAACTCACAGCGATCGTAGCAAAAAGCAAAACGATCGTTATCTTTATAAATCAGATCAGAATGCAGATCGGAGTTATGTTCGGTAATCCTGAAACAACCCCTGGAGGAAAAGCTCTGAAATTCTATACATCTGTAAGACTAGATATTCGTAGGATCGCTCAGATCAAAAAAGGAGATGAAATAATGGGAGGAAGAGTAAGGGTTAAGGTTGTAAAGAACAAGGTGGCAGCTCCATTTAAACAAACTGAATTTGATCTTATGTACAATGAAGGTATCTCAAAAGAAGGAGAAATAATGGCTCTTGGAGAAAAAATGGGACTTTTGCAGAAAAGCGGAAATTCATATAAATATGGTGAACTTACATTAGGCCGTGGATATGATGCAACAAGACAATTCCTTCGAGATAATAAAAAAGTTGCCGATGAGATACTCGAAAAAATAAAGAAATTCATGAAGGAAGATGGTTTTGAGGTGAAACCCTCCCCTGCTGAATTAGAAGAAGAAAAACCAGAAGAAGAATAAACCCTATCAACTAATAAAAAAGACATGGAAGAAATAAAAGATATTGGAAAGATAATCAACGACAGATGTGAGGCTGACAAGAATACGATCTATGACTATATGAACAACCTAGTCTCAGCAAGACCTGAATTGAAAAATCCCCCAGAACTTCTCCCAGATATTATTCTTTCCAAAATAAGAGAACTAAATCTTTTTACAATAACTCCAGAAGAAGAATCCGAAGCAGACCTTATCAATCAAGGTTCAAGAAAAAGAGTTGAAGAGTATGCCAAAATGGTCTCAAAAGAACTTGCGGAGGACATAATAAAAGGACTACCTCTCTAGTAATTCTCTTAAAAAATAGCCGACTCAGATGAGTCGGCTTTATAGAACATGTCACAAAAGGAATTATTCATTCCTCGTAATCAAAAAAACCCAAAAAACATTCTCCACCTTCATACGGATAATAGAATTGCATAAGTATATTTGTAGTTATAAGTTTTGTTTTTTTGTTTAGTTCTACCAAAGAACAAATTAAGCCCTCTCTTGAGGGCTTAATTCTTTCGTCTATATTAGAAACTAAACAACAGAATTAAGGCCTCAAGCATAAATGCTTTGACAGGACGGCTTTAACCACTGATGAATAATTGAAATTCATAGCTAAATGATAATAAATATATTAAATATAAGCAAGAAAAAAGAGGAGGTAAGACCCCCTCTTTTTTCTTGCTTTATACAAAGCACTCTAAAAACATTTACATTCTTATCCTTAATTAAACACGCTCAACATATTCACCAGTTTCAGTATTCACTCGAATAACATCTCCTTCGTTTATGAACATAGGAACATCTAGAGTCGCACCTGTTTCAAGGACAACAACTTTATTTCCTCCTCTGGCTGTATTTCCTTTCACAGCAGGATGAGCTTCTGTAACTTTAAGTTCGATCTTTATTGGGAGTCTTACTCCGATAATCCTTTCGTCAAACATCAATAGATCTAGAACCGTATTTGGTTTAACAAATTTCATTCCCTCCCCCAAAGATTCTATTGCTATCTTGTATCTATCCCCTGGATTTGTAGGAGAACAAAACCAGTATTCTCCTTTTGTATTATAGAGATATTTCGCTTCTTTCTTCTCAATCTCGGCTTCTTCTACCTTATCTGAAGCATGGAAGGTCATATCCATTACTCTTCCAGAGATCATATTGCGCAACTTTGTCTTGTTCTGAGGCTTTCTCTGTTGCATTCGAAATATGTGATTATCGATCACTTCGTAGGGTTCTCCATCAACTACGATATATCTTCTAATGGTAATTTCATTATATTCAAGTATAGCCATTTGAATTGGTTAGTTATTTCTTATAAGTGGACAGGAAGACAAAGGACTATCTTGCGACGAAAGGCATAAGAGCCATAAATCTTGCGCGCTTTATAGCGAGAGCAAGGTTTCTTTGGTTCTTTGCAGATACTCCACTTCTCTTCTTGGCAAGAATCCTTCCGTGAGGATTGATGAATCTTTTTAGGATCTCAATATCCTTGTAATCAATGTGATGAATATTGTTTTGCTTAAAAAAGCATTGGTTATTTTTCATAGGTTTTAAATTTAAAATGGAATGTCTTCCACGTTTATTTCCTCTTCAGGATATTTTAATTCTCCGCCTGTATCAGTATTTTCATCTGAGGCAGAGTTGAATTTTTTAGATGTACTTGATGTATCAGATTGGCTTGAAGGACCAGAATTTGCTTTTGGACCGAACTGGACTCTATCAGCAATAACTTCTGTGCGATATTTTTTAGTTCCATCCTGAGCATCCCAACTTCTTGTCTGCATTCTTCCTTCGACAAATATAGATGAGCCTTTTTTAATGTATTGCCCAACAATTTCTGCTTGTCTTCCAAAGACCACGACATTGTGAAAATCTACTGACTCCTGCTTTTTACCATCCTTATCCTTCCAGACCCTGTTGGTAGCAACAGAAAAACTTGCGACCTGAATTCCTGAAGGCAGAGCCTTGATCTCAGGATCACGAGTAAGATTTCCAATTATGAGTGCTTTGTTTAGATACATATTTTTAGTGATTAGTTTATAGTGGGCAGTCTATGGAATTAAATTCCATACTGTTCCCTGTTCATAGACTATTCTACTATAAGATCGTCGATAGCTTTATCCACTTCGACAACATCTACTTCAACTTTTGGTTCATCTTTCTTCTCCCCAGCATCAGGCTTTTTGAAGGACATTCTTTCTTTGGCAGCAAACTTAGCTCCATAAAGAGTGTTCTCTTTGACTGTCTTGATAATAAGAAAACGAACAACATTCTCTAGTTTCTCGACCTCTTTTTCTATTTCTCTGATTGCCTCTGGATCTACTTCAAACTTTATCCAGCCGAAATAGCACTCATCGAATATCTTCTTCGCACCCTTTATCTTCTTTGAAAGAGGATAAGAAAGGGCACGCAACCTTGGAAAGTCTTCAGAAAGGACCTCTGCCTTTGCTTTTTCAAGCAATGCTTTGATCCCTGAGACCTCGTGAGCAACAGCTTCATCACCCACAATCGGAGCTATGTGAAAGCCTATTTCGTAGACTCTTCCCTGCTCCTTGGTAGCATTTTCTTCCATATTTTTACTTATATATTAATAATAAAGACCCTAAAAAGGGCTCCAAGTACAATATCACGAAACCAGAAAATCTCAAGTAAACTCCTAGAATACAAAGGATTTCCTATTTTGATCGGTTCGACATTATTTTTATACCTACTAGAATAAATC
>CAZKTY010000001.1:0-26084 GCA_964555825.1 uncultured Candidatus Saccharibacteria bacterium | reverse complement strand
CATCTATACAATTCTGTATGCAGAGAGAAAAAGCTCTCCGTGTTTTTGGGTCTAAGATCCTAGGATAAATTAATAAATACTACAAAAAACACGCAGGGCTTGAAAAAGGCTCTGCGTGTTTTTTGTATATAGTTCTTTGAAAATTGCTGTGGTAGGAGGACATTAAAATTAGTGCTTTCCTACCACAGCAAGACAATGCGGTGGAATATTACAAAATGAATACTTCTATTCTTTCTATTGATTCCTTAAAGAGGACTGAATCACTCGAGCTTATTCCTGCACCCCGAAAAATCGGATATGGAGTGCTTGAAACTCTGAGGACCTACAACGAGACTCGTCCAGCAAGAGTTCCTTTGAACCATATACTTCTTTTCAGATCACTCCGAAAAGGTGGTTTTGAAGGAGCTCCAAGCGAATGGAGTGGAAAAATAATCATACTGTGGAATATTCGATTCAAGTTATTTGGATCGGAGTGGGTATATTATTTTGATGTTGATCAGAACGAGTTGGGATATATTTCCCTCGAGGATGTATTTCCCCCTAATTCATTCTCACTTGTAAAACCTTCGCACTAACACCTCCCTTGTAATGCAAGGGAATTTTTTTATCTATAATAAGATCTTCACTATATACCCCATACCCTTTTGGTATTTTCTCTAAGTTGAGTAGCAACTTCTTCAAAGTTAAGTTCTTTTATTTCGGCAATTTTTTTAATTACTTCTATAACATAAGATGGTTCATTTCTTTTTCCTCTAAAAGGTATAGGAGAAACGTACGGGCAATCTGTCTCAGATAACATCATTTCAAGCGGAACGAATCTGACCAATTCTTCATACTCTTTTGCAAAAGTAATAACTCCTGTAAAAGACAAAGTAAATCCTAGATCCAAGAATTCCTTTGCTTCTTCCAAGGTACCTGCAAAAAAATGAACATTGCCACGCACACCTGGATAAGTTCTCAATATATCCAAAGCTTCTTTGTAAGCTTCTCTTACATGCAGCATAAGTGGTTTTTTCACTTCGAGGGAAAGTTCTATCTGTTTTTTCAAAGCCTCGATCTGTCTCATACCTCCCTCTTTTTCCCATTCTTCACTGCGATACTTATCCAGTCCACACTCCCCAATACCAACCACTTTTGGTGACTCACAAAGTTTTTTGTAAAACTCACGATCAAATATCTCACCTCTGGAGGTAAATTCTGTACCACCCTCACCTATTTCTTTTTCATCATGAAAAGATCTAGACGTATGAACAGGATGTAGACCAACGATCGCAAAACAACCGTCAGTTGATTCTGCTATTTCTACAGCTTTTTTTGAAGTATCTCTTTGAGTTCCAACATTTATAACAGCAATACCTGCTTCCTTCGCCCTTTTTACAGTCTCTTCTCTGTCTGTATCATATGCAGAAAAATTCAAGTGAGCGTGATTGTCTATATATTTATACATAATTCAATATTATCACAATAAATTTGACTCTGGTTATCCATACTGCTAAATTACAAATTAAACAATATGAACTTTTATGTATACAAAACGGCTAGTTGAGATAGCTTTGAAATACTTGGGAGCAACAAGCATAAAGTACAAAGGTCCAGAATACGGACTAAATCCTGAAGGATTTGATTGCTCTGGCTTCGTTGTATTTTGTTTGAATCAGATCTCTTTTCCTTTTGAAAGATCGATCAGACACTGCAACGATTTTTTCGATTTCTTTGGTGTATTAGTACACGAAGAATACTCGGATCAAGGCGATCTAATTTTCCTAAGTAGAGATGGTTTTCGACCAACTCATATGGGAATTATGATCGATAGACAAACCTATATACACGCCCCTGGCGTTAATGACTCAAAAGTTTGTGTAGAAAAAAAACAAAGTGGACAAATTACACAGAAAAGAACCGACCATCCCGTCATATACAGCCATAATCCAATAGGCTTCAAACGCCTAACTATCCCAAGCGCAAATACAAGATGGAAAACCCTACTGCCCTAAAGGCAGTATTTTTTAATCTTTTCTTAAAAACAAAGGTTCACTAGGAGATCTGTTTTCTTTAACACAAACTTTTATTTTCATTGAGGTCTCAGGAAGAATTGGGTCTAGCATTTGAGCGACCTTATAAAGACTTACAACCAATTCTTTGATTATTTTCTCTCCTTCCTGTTTATCGGTCTTTACAAGTTTAAATGGCTGTTTTTCTTGGATCAATGAATCCAGCTCAGAAACTTTTTTCCAAACAATATTGCAAACACCTTGAATATCAAATCTTTCGAGGAGATCAAAGTATTCCTGCGAAATAGACTCATCTGGAATTTCTATAGCCTTTGCAAGATTTGTCTCAGCCATTTTCATGATCCGAGAAGTAAGATTCCCGATACCATTTGCTAATCCTGAATTATATGAGTCCTTGAATCTTTCGATCGTGAAGGGTGAATCCTCAAAAGGACTGACTTCCTTGAGCAAAAAATATCTCAAAGCTTCTGTTCCGTATTCATTCACAATGTCGTAAGGACTTGTGACATTACCAAGCGACTTTGACATCTTAACTCCTCCCTCGCCAGTCAAAAAACCATCAATAACAATTGTATTACTATTTGGAAGACCTGCTGCCATTAGCATTGATTGCCACATTACTGACTGGAAGCGAGTATTGTCTTTGCCACAATATTGAACAGGTGTTCCATTCTTCCAGAATTTTTCAAAATTTTCCTTATTATCAGGCCATCCAAGCGTAGAAATATAACTGATCAAAGCATCAAACCAGACATAAATAACATGATCAGGATCATTAGGAACTTCTATACCCCAAGGCATCTTTGTTTTTAATCTTGAAATACTAAAATCTTCTAATCCCCTTTTGACAAATTCTTTCATTTCATTAAAACGAAAATCTGGAATGACAAAATCTGGATTTTTATCATAAAAAGCTAAAAGTCTTTTACCAAACTCTGAAAATTTAAAGAAATAATTTTCTTCCTCGATGATCTCAAGAATAAGATTCGGATGGATAGGACATCTACCATCTACAAGGACCGAATCTGTCTTTTCTTCTTCACATCCAACACAATATTTTGTTTTATAGTTCTTCTTATATATATATCCATTATCATAGACCTTCTTCCAAAACTCCTGTGCCGCTTTTTCATGTTGAGGATCAGTTGTTCGAATGAAATGAACATCTTCACTTATCCCTAAAAGCTTTATAAGCCCTTTGAATTTTTCTGCATAAAAATCAACATATTCTTGTGTGGGTTTTCCTTCTTTTTTTGCACCTTCAAAAAGCTTCATTCCATGCTCATCGGTACCAGTATTGAAAAATACATCAAAACCTTTTGATCTTTTGTATCTTGCAATGACATCTGCCCTTATGATCTCCATAGCAAAACCAACATGAGGTTCTGCATTCACATACGGCAAAGTGGTTGTAATATAAAAGTCTTTGGACATCAAATTTTATTGTATTCTTGTTTTTTTCTTATCGACATCCTGCAAATATTCAACAGCAAGAACAGATAAAGGAACAGCAAGGATCAAGCCAAGAAAACCAAACAACTCGAAACCAATAGCTAAGGCCAAGATAATAACAAGCGGAGAGATCCCGACGATCTTTTTTACAACTGCAGGATACAAAAGATAATTTTCAAACTGTTGAACGATCACATACATTCCAGTAACAACAAGTGCTAATACCAACCCTTTATCTAACAAGGTAAGGAGAATTCCTGGGATAGCAAAGAGTGTTGGACCAAAGACAGGAATGATCTCAAGAATAGAAGCTGTAATAGCCAAAAGTAGAGCATGTCTGATACCAAGTATTGCAAGAGGAATGTATACCATTACTCCAACAACCAGACCTAATATCAATTGCCCTTGCAACCAAGCTCCTATCTTTACTTTTGTCCTTTTCCATAGATCCAAAACGTAAGGCTCGTGCTTGATAGGCGTAATGATCCTTAAAAAATATTCAACACCATCTTTTGTCACGGAAAAATAGAATGACAAAACTCCGATCAAGATCGCACTTAGACTTGAGTTGATGACCTTTGTCGCAGTGGCAATAAAATCAGACGACGATTGAACTTGATTAAAAAGACCAGTGCTTGAAATAGATGAAGCAATATTCTGCAGAATTGGTACATAACCTTGTAAGAAACTATCATCTAAAATTGGAAAGTAGCTGGAGATCTGATTTAGATATGTTGGAATACTTGAGACCACTCCAGAAATATCTTGAAGGAAGACCGGTATTATAGACAAGAAAAGTATCGCAACGAGCAGGACCACGAACAAATAGATTGCAAGCACGCCAATGATCCTAGGAAGATTTTTCTTCTCGAACCAAACTATTCCAGGTTCCACTGCAGAAGAAATAACGATCGCTGTAAGTACAACAATGATAATGTCTTTCAAATAGAAAAGAACAGCAGCAAGGGCAACAATTGCCAATGTCTTGATGATAGTTCCTGAAGTGATATTGACTGTAATGTTTTTATTTTCCATTTTCACCAATATATCACTTTTTTGTTATTTTTTACACCAACAAAGAATTATGAAGATCCTAAAATAACTTTATATTGAAAGAATTTTTTTGAATTCTTTCTCATCTTTGAATGGACCTACAATAGCCAAATTCATATTCTCTTGGTTGAAGATCTTATTAGCAACATCCATCACATCCTTGGCAGACACTTTTTCTATACGGTCAGCCTTCTCTTCTGGACTTTTTATCTTCAGATCGTAAAGATCTTGGAAAGAATAAAAATCCGCATAAGAATCTGATGTCTCCAAAGAAAGATACATATTTCCGATCATTAGATCCTTTGCCTTTCGAAGTTCTTCTGATGGAACTAGTTCTGTTTTGATCTTTTTTATCTCCCCTAGAATCGCCTCAATACCGATATTCACTCTGTCCTTAGAAAGACCTGATGAAACAGCAAAGACACCTCTATCATCAGCTGTATCATTTCCTGAACGCACGTAATAACAAATTCCTAGGTCATCCCTTAATTTTCTAAAAAGCCTAGAACTCATTCCTCTTCCTAAAATGGCTTCAAGTACTGATATTTTTGGATTATCTTTATTTTTTATATCAAAAGACCTAAAACCTAAAACAATATGAGCCTGATCGGTCTCTTTGAAATGAAGTTTTATATTAGACTTTGATTGTGTATCATCTGTTTTTTTGTGTTTATTCTTTGACCCATCCTCCACAGTCAAAAAATGTTTCTTTGCCAAGACCTCTGCCTTTTTACTGTTGATACCTCCAGCAATGACAAGGATCGTATTCTTAGCAGTGTAATGTCGTCTTCTATAATCAACGATCTGTTCTTTGGTAAAAGAACGAACATTTTTCTCGCTTCCTATAATAGGCCAACCAGCAGGCTGGTCACCATACAAAAGTTCCTCAAGTACTTCCCCAACCTTATGTTGAGGAAGATCCTCGTACATTTTTATTTCTTCGACAACAACCCCTTTCTCTCTTTCGATCGCATCATCTTTAAAGATCGGGTTCAAATAAATATCAGAGACTATATCCAAGATCTTTGGGAAATGTTTCTTGTGGGCTTTTGCAAAATATCCTGTAAATTCTTTACTGGTAAAAGCATTTGATTGGGCACCTAAAGCATCTAATTCTTTTGAGATATCACCTGAATTTGGGCGACTAACAGTACCCTGGAAACACATGTGTTCCAAAAAATGCGAGATACCATTTATATCTTTGGTCTCATAGTCTGAACCCGCCTTCACCAAAGTCATTACAGTAACTGTCTCAGTATTTTTCATTGGAACAGTTATTATCCTTAAACCATTCTTTAAAGTAATTTTTTTGAATTTCATATGAGAATCATATTATCACAAAAGAGTTTTCTTGATTAATCTGTCTTTTTAAGTAGACTGAAAAAGAATGAAAACAATATGCACTTTATATTATGTATTCACATGCCCTATGAGCATTCTGATACTGATGGGATGTGGCGCTTTTGGGGCATTTTGGGGAGTAACTTTCGGATCTATCTTCGAGTTCTTTTTCAATTTGTCTTTCTTGGCTATCGCCAAATGTACAACAGGGGTTTGCCTTGCACTGGGAATGATCTTCCTATTTTACATTGGCCTTACCGAGAAAAAAGAATTGCAAATTATCCCGCCGCAAGAATAACACTTGCGGCAATTTTTATAAAAAAATTCTTAGATCTTTGATTTTAGAAAATCAACAAGCTCAGATATATTTACTCTTTCTTGCTTTCCTGTATCTCTGTCTCTCACAGTCACTCCAGCATTTTTCTCTACCGTATCAAAATCGATTGTAATGCAAAATGGAGTTCCTATCTCGTCCTGTCTTCTATATCTTTTACCGATATTACCATTATCATCGAACATTACTCGTCCGAATTCTTTTTTTAATGCAAGAAATACCTCTCGTGCTTTTGAAATAAGTTCTGGCTTATTTTTAAGAAGTGGAAAGACAGCAGCTATAACAGGAGCTACTTTAGGAGAGAACTTCAAAAAAGTTCTGGATTCATCACCTAAAATATCCTCTGTGTATGCATCAGACAAGACAGCAAGCATTGTCCTTCCTACTCCAAAAGAAGGTTCAATTACGTGAGGCAAAAATCTTTGTTTAGATTCTTCTTCAAAGAAAGATAGATCAACTTTTGAAGCCTCACTATGGCTTTTCAAGTCAAAATCTGTTCTATATGCAAGACCATAAAGTTCACTCTTCCCAAAAGGAAAATCGAACTCAAAATCAATAGTGCGTTTTGAATAGTGAGCTCTATCACCATCGGCAACCTCAAGTTCGTGGACCTTATCTTGTGATATCCCAACATCTTTTGTGAATTCCCAAACTTCTTTTCTGAAACTTTCAAAACTCTCCTTCCATTCTTCTGGTTTTACAAAGTACTCGATCTCCATCTGTTCTAATTCACGAACTCTAAAAATAAAATCCCTTGGGGCTATCTCGTTCCTAAAAGCTTTACCGATCTGAGCCATACCAAAAGGAAGACGTGGATGAAAACTATCAATGATATTCTTAAAATTCACGAACATTCCTCCTGCTGTCTCTGGACGAAGATAAGACACAGCAGATTCATCTTCCATTGCTCCAATATGAGTTTTGAACATCATATTGAACTGGCGCACTTCCCCGATAGGATTTCCATCAGGACTTTTTATATTGTTCTTTTTAATTGCTTCATTAAGATCATTTATCTTCATTCCCTTTGGATCAATACCATTTTCTTCAAGAAGATGATCTGCTCTATATCTTTTTTTTGTTTTAAGATCTTCAACCAAAGGGTCAGCAAATCCAGCAACATGTCCGCTGGCTTTCCAAACATTTTGATTCATCAATATCGCTGCATCCATTCCGTACATATTTTCCTTATCCAAAACAAATCTCTTCCACCATAGATTTTCAATATTTTTTTTGAGAGCAACACCAAGAGGTCCATAATCCCAAGTACCAGCAAGACCTCCATATATTTCTGAACCTTGATAGACAAAACCCCTTCGCTTACATAGCGAAATTATCTTTTCCATTAGATTCTCATCTTTCTCTTTTTCTTTCATATGGATAATTTATATCACCAAAATGCTTACTTTGAAACTATGTCATTACCGTAATTGAAATTTGGATCAGTCGACAGAACGGTACTTAATGATCCAGAAACAGAAGATATATTACCTCCAGTAAATGAATCTGTGCCGGATAGAGTAGAACTATCAATAAGAACTGGTCTATTACCAACTTGATCTAAAGTTGGAGTATAAGATATCTGGAAAGAAACTTGTCGCAAACCAGAAGCACTTCCTCCTGTTGCTAAGACCTTTCCAAGATCCCAAGTAACAGTTCTGCTGTCTGGATCAAAAGATATCTTTTCAGTTGCAGGTGATGAAACATTTGTCCAAGATAGAAAATTTGGAAGGACTGCAGTCACTTTTGCTCCGTTAATATCGTTAAAAGTATTCGAGACAGTCCAAGTGACAGTATATTCTGTTGGTACATCAAGTTTCGGAGGAATTGTCCCCTGATTTTCGATCGGTCCAATACTATGAACTATCTGAGATGATAAAGTCGCTGAGGTGTTAACCATTATTTTTTTTGAGATCACTGAAGTTATGTCCTCTGGTACATTTTTTTCAGATATCCTTTTTCCTTGAACACTCACATTGATCTGAACATAAGGGTTCCTTATCTTTGAGACAGAAGGATCTTTTGTAGTCAAAGTATTAAAATTGAACTGGACTGAACCACTTTGTCCTGGGGATATCTCTGCCAATTTATCAGACTCAAATTTGCTCCAAGAAATAGTTTTATCACCCAGTCTGATTATTCCATCTTGTGTCTTTAAACTGTTTACATCCACTATATTTCCATCAAAACTTACAGTTATCTGGACATCATCAATTGGAACACTTAAATTATTCTGCCATTTGATCTCAGCAGCGATCTCTTTGCCTGCAGTAGCAACAAATGTATCTGCAGATACAGAATTCAAATAAAGACTTGATCCAATGAAAGGTTTTTTAACGACTAGAGAATTCTCTGCAGAAGCTATCTCTGATTGGATCTGATTTTGATTCTGAGATGACCCAAGACCAAGTAAAAAACGGAAAAATCTCACCTCATCGGTCTCTCCTGTGACCTGACCAGAAATTTCTACAGTCCTAGTTCCTCCAGGTTCAATATCTCCAAGATTCCAATCATTAGAACTATCAGAAACAGTAGGAGTAGAACTAGAGAAATTAAAACCAAAAGGAAAAACAGCTTGCAGAACAACTCCTTTTATCGTCTCAGGGGAATTCGATTTCACAGTAAGGATCATATCTAGGTTCTGACCAGATGTGATCTCTTTTTCTGAATCAAGTGTTAGAGATAAAGCTGAAGTTCCGATCGATAGGTCATATTCAGATTTTTTTGAAAAGACCGTGTTTGAACCAGGAACTCTGTAATCAACTTCAATATTTATTTTTTGTAGAGTTCCGTTCTCTCCAAAGAAAATAGCCTTAGCAGTTCCTTTGGAGGTCTGTCCTGAAGCAATAGAATCAAAAGCAACTGTATCATGCGTCAATTCCTGACTCTGATCGCTGGCATTTCTTGTACCATTTGGATAATTCAAAATAACGTCAACTACATTGATCGGACCATCATTTGTATTTTGAACATTTATATCCAAAGAAGTTACCTGCCCTGAAGGGACAGCTGATGGAGCTAAAATACTTACCTTTACCTTATCTGTAGAAACAACATTAACTCCCCTAAAAAGAATAAAAGCTGCAACAGCCACAGATAGTACAAAAAAGACTAGAGCTCCTTCAAGTATTCTTTTTGTTATATCAGGCTTGCTTTTATCCTCATACATAGAATTCATGACAAGATTAGGATCTTCTTTTTTTTCTTCTTGTGTCCAATCTTGAGCCACATTATTTTCATGCCTCTTAAGATCGAGAACATGTTCTTCCTCAATTTTTTGAGTCTTTGAATAAAGTTTTTTTCTAAGTTCTTCTATTCTGCTGTTGTCTAGATCTGGCATTTGTTATGAAATTATATCCTTTCCAAAGTAAAACTAAAAATGCAACTTAAACCTATATCACAAATGACTTTGAGAAAGAGCTGTGTTAACTATTGATATTATTTTTGGTTTTTCATTTAAGGCATGCAAAGCAGCTTCTTCGCAGAAAGAAGAGTTATAGATAGTCTGAAAAAGCTTTTCTGAGGAGGAATATCCTAGACCACTCAGGATCTTTGTAGAGGCGATCAACTCTAATCCTTCTAGGCAGGTTTCAGGTAAAATAAACAGTGCTTTATAAAGCTCAACTAAAGCTTCATAAACTTCCCCATTTCTTTCCTCACCATGAACAAGTCTTGCAACGACAGCAATGATCTTTGCAAAATGTTTCCTTGATCGAACAGATATCTCTTCTCCTTCATATTTTTCTGCCTCTACTAATCTCCAAAAATCCTTACCTTTTACCAATGAGATCTTTACCCTGCTGCCAAGATCAAGATGTCCTTTAAGCTTTGATTTTAAAAGTCTGATGCCTTTTGCCATTGCAAAGATCATTCCAAATTCTTTTGTATATAATTTAAAGACTCTATCCGCTTCACTATTCTCCTTTGAAGTGATAACAAAGGCATCAGTTGTATATTTA
The DNA here is from genome assembly GCA_964555825.1 of uncultured Candidatus Saccharibacteria bacterium. Classification (GTDB taxonomy): domain Bacteria; phylum Patescibacteriota; class Minisyncoccia; order Phycocordibacterales; family CAIRYW01; genus CAIRYW01. The sequence goes on along the minus strand of CAZKTY010000001.1, from coordinate 15,933 downwards.
ATATGACTCATTATTTAGTTATTTTTAAAACAGCTTCAAGTGCACTTTGGAGTTTCTTGATACCACTCTTTTGCCCAAAATGTCCTTTGCCATTATCTACAACAACTTCTGAATTCATCCTATTAACAAAATCTATCGCAACATCAACAGGCACAACATGATCATCTTCGGAAATTATTGAAATACTTTTCAGGAGATGTTTTCTCGCTTTCTCTACATCTAGAGAACTTTCCGTAAACTCAATTATCTCTGGATACTTGAGTTTTTTAAAAAAAGGAGCAACGAAAACTGCTCCTCCCACTTTTATATCTTCTGGAAGAGTTTCAAGAAATCTAACAATAGAAACACATCCCAGACTATGTCCGACAAAAAAAAGATCTTCATCTAGAGTGCCACTATCACTCTTTAAATGTTCTATCCATTTTGATGATTTAAGATCCTTTCCTTTAGGGAACTGAGATGAAACAACCTCAAAACCTCTATCTTGGAGATTTTCTTTAAGCCAAGGAAACCATCCATCATTAGGACCGCTATTTAATCCATGAACAAATACTATTTTTTTCATTTTTATTGTTTTTCGATAGAAATTTTTACGACGAAAGATTCAAGTTTTATTTCTTTATCAGCTTCCAAAACAAATTTAACATTATTAAGTCCTGCGATCTTCTTTATCTCATCTTCAAATCTTGAAACTATTTTTTTGAAAGGTTCATCGGAAAGGATCGAGAGGGCTGCTCTGTCTTTTGCTTCAAAACCTTTTTCTTTTCTAAAATCCTGCACAGCTCTGACAAATTCACGCATAACACCTTCTTCTTTAAGCTCTGGAGTTATCTCTGTATCTAATTCAACATCATTTTGGATCGTATCATCAAAAACTATCTCTTTGACGTTGATCTCATCTTTTATTATTTCTTGATAGTTACCTGCTAGTTCTATACCTTTGATCTTCAGTTTCTTGAGAGGCTGTCTAACATTTATCTTTGCATTTGATCTCTCTTTCAATCCAAGAGAACATATTCCCCTCACAGCTTTCATATCTTCAATTATCTTTTTCTCTGCTTCTTGTATCTCTGGCCATTTTTCTAAATGAACACTTTCAACATCACTTTCTAAACGTAAATTTTGATAGAGAGATTCAGCATAAAAAGGAGCAAAAGGAGCCATGTATTTTGAAATGGTCTTAAGTACAAAATACAAACTTTTTTTTGCGTCCTTATCTCCATCTCTTAACCTCTCTCTTGAACGCCTTACATACCAAGTAGAAAGATCATCAATGAATTCTCGAAGACCTCTTACTGGTTCAAGGACCTTATAATTATTCATATTCTTTGTTCCCTCGTTCACAAGTTCTGAAAGTCTTGTCAATATCCACTTGTCTAAAATATTTTCTGAAACTGGGTACTCATTTGATTCTAATTCTTTATCTCGATATAACTCATAAAAAGTTAAGACATTCGAAAGCAAATTGAAATTTTTCTTGACGATCTCATCTACAGACTTCTCGTCAAAATTCTTGCTTTCACCTGGTTGATTTATCGAATACATCCAAAGTCTTAAAGCATCTGCTCCATATTTATCCATCATCATTTCTGGATCAACAACATTTCCGATCGACTTGCTCATTTTTTTTCCGTCTTTATCCATCAAAAGTCCAAGACAAATAACATTCTTAAAAGCTTTTCCTTTTCCTAGGAGCACCCCAATTGCATGAAGTGTGTAGAACCATCCTCTGGTCTGATCAATTGCTTCACAGATAAAATCTGCAGGAAAAAGTTCATCTTCGACGAGTTCTTTGTTTTCCATCGGATAATGATTTGAAGCAAATGGCATTGACCCAGAATCAAACCATACATCCATTACTTCTTTGGTCCTTTTCAATATTTTTCCTTTCTCCCCCACTACTTCAATTTCATCAATATAAGGCTTATGCAGATCAAGTTTGTAATCTTCATCATGAGGTATCGAAACAAAATCAAATTCTATAAAATTTCCAGGAACAAGAAAATCTTCTGTCGGTATATAGATCTCTTCCAGCTCTTTATCATCGACTCCTAAAGCAATGGCTTTCATCAATTTTAAAGGTCCATCATGAGAAATTATCAAGATATTTTTATCTGAATATTTTTTTTCTATGTCATACAAAAATTCTCCTATTCTCTTCTTGGTCTGACGAAGGGTCTCGCATCCAGCCACAGAAGTATCAAGTCTGAATTTAAAATCAGGGAAATATTTTGTGAAATCTGAAGCTTTCAAGGTATCAGAAAGCTCCCCAAAATCCTCCTCTCTAATTCTTTCATCTTCAATGATCTGTATATCCTCTTTCTTGAAAACTTTAGAGATCTCATCTGCTGTCTGCTTTGCTCTTATTATCGGTGAATAGATGATGATGTCGATCTTTTCTTCTTTTAGTTTTTGAGCAGAAGAAATTACCTGCTCCCTCCCTTTTTCTGTCAAAGGACGTGGAACTTTATTAGTTGAACTCAATACACCTTCTACATTCTGAGTAGCTTCTCCATGTCTCATTAAGAGGTATTTGTTTCCAGATCTTTTGGTCTTTCCCTTTAAATTTTCTATCGAATTTGGAATGAAGATCTCTTTTCCTTCATCATCTTTCCAGACAGGAAGAGGAGTTCCCCAGTATCTCTCTCGAGAGATCGCCCAATCTTTGATATCTTTCAACCACTCACCAAATCTGCCATCTTTAATGTATGAAGGTTCCCAATTGATCCCCTCATTTTCTTTTACCAACTTATCGCGCAAAGAAGACATCTTGATATACCAAGAATCACGTGCGTAATAGATAAGAGGTGTCTTACATCTCCAACAATGAGGATATGAATGCTCGTGTTTTTCTTTCTTGAACAGCAAATTCCTGCCAGCAAGATCTTTAATGACATCAACAGCGACATCTTCATCTTTTACAAATTTTCCTGCAAGAAAACCTGCAAAATCTTTGAAAGTTCCGTCTTCATTTACTATATGAAATTTTGGAAGAACTTCTTTTGTTCCTAGATCAAAGTCATCAGTTCCATACATAGGAGCAATATGGACGATACCTGTTCCATCTTCTGTTGTTACAAAACTTCCAGAATAGACCTTGAATGTCTTTTCTATTTTTTCTTTTTCTTGATCAGGAAGATTATCTTTCAAAAATGGGTAAAGAGGTTCGTATTCTAGACCGATCAGATCTTTCCCTTTGAATTCTTCAAGGACCTCATACCCTTCAGGAATAACACTCAAACGAGTCTTTCCAAGAATAAAAAAATTTTCTCCTGATCTTATCTTCACGTAATCTATCTTTTCTCCAATAGCTAAAGCGACGTTCCCAGGAAGAGTCCAAGGAGTCGTGGTCCATGCAAGCAGATAAGTATTTTCTTGACCCACGATCTTGAACTTCGCATAAACAGTAAGATCTTTTACATCTTCATATCCTTGAGCAAGTTCGTGTGAAGAAAGACCTGTCCCACATCTTGGACACCAAGGAACAACCTTGTAATCTTTGTACAAAAAACCTTTTTTGTTTATCTCACTTACGATATTCCACAAAGATTCAATATAGGAATTTTTGAATGTGAAATATGCATTATCCTGATCTACCCAATAACCCATCCTTTCAGTGAATCGATCCCAATCTTTCAAATACTCAAAAACACTTTGCTTACATTTTTTATTGAATTCAGCTACTCCATATTTTTCAATTTCTTTTTTCGATCTCAATCCAAGAGATTTTTCTGCCTGAATTTCAACAGGAAGTCCATGAGTATCCCACCCTGCTCTTCTTGGAACGTTGAAACCATTCATGGTCTTGAAACGAGGAATAACATCCTTGAAAGATCTAGCCTCCATGTGGTGAATACCAGGCTTTCCATTTGCAGTTGGGGGACCTTCAAAAAATACAAAATCACCCCTTGGGGATTCTTTTTCCAATGTCTTCTGGAAGATCTTATTTTCTTTCCAAAAATTCAATATTCGTTCCTCATTTTCTGCAATTTTACTTTTCTGATTTGGAATTTCATTCATATGTAAGGCTTATATTAGCATTTCAGATATATTTTCTACCTATTGATTTTCCATCAAAATGTGATATAATACAACCAGAATGAACAAACTATCTTACATCCTAGCCTCAGTAGGTGCGTTTCTAACAAGTGGATGCTGCAATCCTTACAGCATCAGTCTCATCTCCTTTGGAGGACCATCCAGACTGGATCGGGCGTATTACGCCCCTCCTGCCGAAAATGTTCGCGTCGTTAGCCGTTGGAGACATTACTCCGATGGCAGACCCGACAAGTTGATATGGAGAGGACCTGTTGTGGTAAGACCGAACGATCGCTACGAATATAACCAAGGACAAGGTATGTTCGGTGGCATGGTCCAGCAAAGCTTGGACAATGAAAGGCGCTATAGCTACTAAAGAATCAGGATCCACAAAAAAAAGCGCAACAAGTCTTCAAAGACCTGCTGCGCTAATTTTTATAATAAATAAAATATCCTCAATTGATCAGCATTCTACCATTTGATTTGCATGAATGATCTTATTTCCCTGCTGAAGCTTCGCAACAATTTTTTTCACATCCAAAGATCTTACATTTTCTACATGCTTTTTCCTCCTCATGACATTTACATTTACATAAACGAGCCAATGACAAATGCCCAGAACCGACAGTTGTGAAGAAGACTGAAACTGCAAATAGAACAAATTCAAGCTCATAAGAAGATAGGTGCAATTCTCTATTTGTAAGAAAAACAGCAAATATCATAATTATTGCAAAAAGAAAAGCAAAGATCCTTGTAAAAATTCCCAAAATAAAAGCAATTCCTCCAGCAACCTCTATAGCAGATACTAAATAGACAAAGAAAGCCGATAAGCCGAGATGATTGAAAAACATCGAGGTCTGATCAACATGACCAAAATGTTGCATTCCGTGCATCAAAAAAACTAGTCCTATTACTATCCTCAATAGTATTTTCCCCCATTTATTATGGCAACATTTTTTATCGTGACACATCATATGTGATAATTTTAAATTAACTTATAAATCCTTTTGAAAATTGTATCACAAAAGTTTTTTGCGATTGAAAGATCGAAAACTACATCTTCTTCAAAGCTTTTATTCCAAGCAGATCCAATCCATTCGAAAGAACTGTCCTAAAAGCCTCTGTTATAGCAAGTCTATACGACTCTCCATCACCACTATTAATGATCTTGTTATGCGTATAAAAATTATTAAAAGAACCTGAAAGCTCTAACAGATAAAGAGATATCTGATGAGGCTTCAGATCAATAGATGATCTTTCAACTATCTCAGGAAATCTCGCAAGCATTTTTTCGATCTCGGTTATCTCCCAATCTTTTGGAACTAAGACCCTAGGTTTCACCTTAGCCTTTTGAAGAATTGAGAAGGCTCTAGCAGAAGAATACTGAAGATACGGACCAGAATCCCCTCTTAAATTCAAGATCTCGTCCCAATCAAATACGATCTCCTTGGTCGAGTCACGTTTCAGATCATTGAATTTTATCGCACCAATACCAACTTCCTCTGCTACATCTTTATTAAATACTTCAGCTCTTTTTTTTGCCTCTTCAAGAACCTCTTCAAGCCAGATAACATTCCCTTTCCTTGTGCTCATTTTCCCATCTTTAAAACTATAAAGTCCATGAGCAATATGGAAACGATCATTTCCATTAGAAATACCCAAAAGCCTTTCCGCTTCAAAGACCTGTTTGAAATGCAAAGACTGTTCCATACCCACCTCGTTGATAATAAGAACGTCTTTCCCATATTTTTTCTTTCTCCATTTATCAGCGGCAAGATCTCTCAATGCATAAAGAGATGAACCATCACTCTTAAGAAGCATAAGTGGAGAATATTTATCATTCTCAAAGAAGATAAGAGTTGCCCCTTCACTAACTTTGGCTATATCTTTTTTTAAAGCCTCTTCAACAATGATCGCCATCTTATCTTCAAAGAAACTTTCTCCAACTGCTGTATCAAATGAAACACCTAACCTCTTATATATTTTTTTGAATTCTTTCAAAGACAAACTAACACAAAGTTTCCAAAGTTTGATCGCTTCTTTGTCTTTTTTTTCAAGCTTAGTGAACCAACCTCTTGCTTCATCTTCTAGAGTCTTGTCTTTTTCTGCTTCTTCATGGAATTTTACATATAGAGCCACAAGATCCTTGACCGGTTCCTTCGAACTCTTTATCTTAGAAATATCTCCCCATCTTTTTATCGCAACTATCATCTTTCCAAACTGAGTTCCCCAATCTCCTAAATGATTGTCTCTAATGACCTTAGCACCTGAGAATTCTAAGATGTTTGCAACAGCGTCTCCAATGATCGTTGAGCGCAAGTGTCCAATAGTAAAAGGCTTTGCAATATTTGGAGAAGAATATTCAACAATTATTTTTTCTCCTTTATTTATCTTGCTTTGACCATATCTCTTTCCAAGCTTGAGGACTGATGAAATATTATTTGAAAATATTTTTTCCTGAATAAAAAAATTAAGGAAACCTGGTCCTGCCACCTCAACTTTTTTGAATACTTTAGGACTATTCTCAATTAGATATTTTGATAGTTTTTCTGCTACTTCTTTAGGAGAAATTCCTAAAACTTTTGATAGAGGAAATGCCACATTTGAAGAATAATCTCCAAACTTACTTTCTGGGTATTCAATAGAAAAAATAACTTCTTTACCAAAAAGCTTTAAAGCTGCCTGTTCAACTTCTTTTTTTATTTTTTCCTTCACGCTTTAAATTTAAGCACTTCGGAGACTTTTTTCCAAACCAATTCGGATATATCTTCAATAGAAAGTAATTCACCTCTTGGAGCACAACTGATCCTCGTCCAGAATTTTTCTCTGGTCAGCATATATTTTCCAGCTTCTTTGGAATTCTTTAAGTAATCAAAATTAGAATCTGCAAGGTCTTTCACCCCAACTCTATTTGAAATAAGCTGCAAAGATATCTCATAAGGGACATCCAGATAGATCACCGCATCTGGTCTTAAGACACCTAAAGTATCGTATTCCATTGCTCCAAGCCAATCCAAGAATTTTGCCCTTTCCCTTTCATCTTTTATCTTCCCTCCTTGATGGATCTGATTTGATGAAGAATATCTGTCGGCAATAACAACTTTCCCATCATCTATCCATTTCTTTATCTTGGAGATCGTCTCAAATCTATCACAAGCATAAAGAACAGAAGCGATCTTTGGATCAATAGAGATAAAATCCCCATGCTTCCCATCCAAACATTCACGGATAAGTGACCCAAAAAGATTTTTTTCGTACTGAGGAAAACGAATTGATTCCGAAGGAATCCCTTCTTTCTTAAAACGTCTTATTAAAGCCTCAGTCTGAGTGGTCTTTCCAGAACCATCTGTTCCTTCAATGACAATAAATTTTCCTTTCTTCATTTCTTCATTATATCTTTTATATTGTTATAAAAAAATAACCCTCAATTCGTCAAACAAACTGAGGGTAAAAAACTATACAGCAGCAACAGCTAAATTAGGATGCAACCACTGCTTATAAAGAAAATATTCTCCTGTCCTCCATATAGTGCTATCGCTCCATCTCATTAGACACGGAACACTCTTATCTTCTCTGCGTTTCCCACGTGCTCTCATGAAGAGAATTATATCAACGCCTGCTCCGGGAGGTGGAAGTAAGCACCAATTCTTCTTTTTCTTGTAAAAATTAAAAGCTTTCCTTCCTCCGAGTGATAGACACCTTCCGAGAGCAAGTCTCCTCGAAAGTTTCGATAGTTCTCTTCCTCCGATCTCAGGTTCACTCCAAACAGGAATAACAGTCCTCAGGTTCCTAAAATTCTTCATATCTATTTTCCTTTCATTCGATCTTATTCTTTGCTTAACTGAAATTTACCACAGCAGAAAAACCTCTATATCTAGAGAGCTTTCTGCTGTGGTAAATTAGTCAAAACAAGGTATCTGTTTGTTAAGGAGCCTTAATCAACTTTGACTATCCTGCTATTTTCTTAGTACCCTGTCAATTGTTTGAGCGATCTTAACAAAATCTTTTTCTTTCTTTCCTCTAGTAGTTTCAGCAGGACTTCCTAATCTGATCCCTGATGGATCAAAAGGACTTCGTGTTTCTGCAGGGATTGTATTTTTGTTACAAATTATTCCATTTTTTTCTAGTCTTGCTTCTGCTTCTTTTCCAGAGATCCCTTTGCCATCCATCCAAGTATCAACAAGTACCAAATGAGAATCAGTTCCTCCTGAGACAACATGCCAACCAAGACGGATCAATTCATCAGCGAGAGCTTTTGCATTCTTCTTGACCTGTTTTGCATATTGCTTGAAAGCAGGTGATGCTGCTTCCTTTAAAGCAACGGCAACTCCTGCTATTTGTCCCATGTGAGGTCCTCCTTGAAGTCCTGGAAAGATCGCTTTGTCTATTTTTTTAGGAATTTCTCTCGCATCTTTTTTTGCAAAGATAATTGCACTTCTTGGACCACGCAATGTCTTATGAGTTGTAGTGGTCACAACATCCGCATAAGGAAAAGGACTTGGGTATTCCCCACCTGCGATCAAACCTGCGATATGAGACATATCAACCATCATATAAGCACCACAATCATCAGCGATCTCTCTGATCTTTTTGAAATCAACGACACGAGGATAAGCGGTATACCCAGCAACAATGATATTTGGTTTCTCTTCTAATGCTTGTTTCCTTAGAGCTTCATAATCCAATACCTCAGTTTTTGGATCTACTCCATAAGAAATTTGCTGCCAGATCTTTCCTGTAATAGAAACTTTTTGACCATGACTTAGGTGACCTCCAGAAGTAAGTGTCATTCCCATGATCTTTCCACCAATAGGCGCAAGTGCTAAATACACAGCAAGATTCGCAGGTGATCCTGAATGAGGTTGTACGTTCGCATGCCATTCATCTTTCTTTAATTTAAAAAGTTTTAAAGCTCTATCAATACAAAGCTCTTCTAGTTTATCTGTATTGACCTGTCCTCCATAATATCTTGCATGCGGATACCCTTCTGCATATTTATTATCAAAGATACTTCCCAAAGCTGTAAGGACATCACTTGATACATAGTTCTCTGATGGTATGAGATTTATAACTTTTTTCTGACGAGCTTTTTCTGCTGATATCAGCTTTTCGATTTGTTTGTCTTTCATTAGAAAATTTGATTAATTTAATAAAACACCCCAAGAGAACTTCTCAATTCTTAAGTACATAATACAATAAAGTTACAGTGTTTAAAAACCTCTGATTTAGTGTAAAATAAAGCCATGCAAAATCCCTTCGACAACGAATATCATGATCTCCTAAAAAAAATACTTGAGAAAGGAGAAAAAAAAGAGGACCGAACTGGCACAGGTACTATCGCTATTTTTGGCACTCAAATGAGATTTGATCTAAGTTTGGGTTTTCCTCTTCTTACAACAAAGAAAGTCCCTTTCAAGTTGGTAGCTTCTGAACTTCTTTGGTTTATTAAAGGTGATACAAAACTAAAAACACTTTTAACTTATGGAAATCATATATGGGATGAATGGCCTTTCAAATGGTATCTCAAAGCAAACAACCTACCCATTCCAACAGTGAACAGTGACGAATGGAAAGGTCAGATGAAAGAATTCACAGATAAGATAATGACTGATCAAGAATTTGAGAAAAAATGGGGAGACCTAGGTCCTGTTTATGGAAAACAATGGAGAAAATGGAAAACACCTGAAGGAAAAGAAATAGACCAACTAGCGATTGCGATAGAAACAATAAAAAAGAATCCTGATTCAAGAAGAATAATTGTCAGTGCTTGGAACCCAGCAGAGATCGAGGAAATGGCTAAAGCAGGTCTGCCTCCCTGTCATTGTCTGTTTCAATTCTTTGTCTCGAATGGAAAATTATCATGTCAGCTTTATCAGAGAAGTTGTGATACTTTTCTAGGAGTTCCTTTCAACATTGCTTCCTATTCACTTCTTACAATAATGATCGCCCAAGTCACAGGTCTTAAACCAGGTGAATTCATTTGGACCGGAGGCGATACACATATTTATTTGAACCATTTCGACCAAGTAAAAGAACAATTACAAAGAGAACCAAAAGAGATCCCTAAACTCGTACTAAATCCAAATATCAAAGATCTATTTGAATTCACATTAGAGGACATAGCAATAGAGAACTATGATCCTCATCCAGCTATAAAAGCTCCAATAGCAGTTTAACTATTTAAAATGTTTGGCCAATTTTGGGCCTGACTGAACTAAGTAATTAGAAGAGATAGCATCATAGATCTGTTCTGGTTCTTCTGCCAATTTCTCGAATTTCAATTTAGCGATAGGCTGACAATCTCTCACAACAAGATTCTCAAATGGCCTAACCTCAAGAGTAAAAGGTCTTCCTTTTGCTTCCCCCTTTTTTCCCCATCCCCATCCTGGATCCATAAAGCCTGCATAGTGAGATCTAAAATCGCCGTTCCGATCATCCATAGACGCCATTTCACAAGCAAACATCGGAGGAATACGAATAGCCTCGGCTGTAGAAAGAATGTAAAAAGAATTTTGTTTTAAATATATATATCCATCTTTTTTGAATATCGGAGTGAAAAAATCTTTCCAATCATAGAAATTTATTTTTGATAGATCCAATATCTTATCTGTTTGTTTTGCCTCATACCCAAGGACCTTCTGACTTAGATCAATGGTCAAAAGTAAAGACCCATCGTGATCTCTCATCAAAGTATCAATATTCTTTATTTGTTTCCCGTCCAGACCAAAAGCTAATTTATATTTTTTGTTTATTAGCTCAAGTTCTAGATCACCAAGACGGGTATCTGCATTAAAAAAGCGAAGTTGGTTGAAACTTAATCCTTCAAATACTTTTATGTTGAAGGTCTTTGGCAAAATAGAGATCCATAATTCTCCTTTATGCCCACCAGGAAAAACAGAGTCATATCTTGGAACACCATCAGCAAGAAGTCTTACATGAACATCAACTCTTCCGCTTGTTGATTTTGGATTACAATACCCATACACAGTTTTTGGCAGATCAAGGGATTCATTGAGCTTTACCATATAGACCTTGTTCTTGAACATAGGATCAGCGATCTTTTGTTTTTTGTTCTTTATCCTCGAAAGAAGAGATCTTATCTTTTCTCCAGACTCTGGCAAAAATACCCCCTCAACTTCATAGACCTCATCAGAAAGGGTCAGATCAAGGGATGAAGGTTTTACATTGGATTCTTCCGCTCCAAGGATACAGCCTGCCTCAATAAGATTTTTTATCAGTTGGCTTGGCAACGCTCCTAGTTTTTTGTTTATGGCCTGCATAAAAGAAATATTACCACAACTTGAAATAAATTCTGATATAATTCGAAAGTATGAAGATAAAGATAAAAAGACTGAACCCAGAAGCAAAACTTCCAACATACGCTCATCCAGGAGATGTTGGACTCGATCTATATGCCTTAGAAGAAAAGACCATCCAGCCAGGAGAACACTTCAGATTCTGGAATGGATTTGCACTCGAATTTCCTGAAGGGTTTGCAGCAATAGTCAAAGATAAATCATCTATTTCAAAAGCAGGACTCCATACCATGGGAGGAGTATTTGATGCAGGATATCGTGGAGAATACAATGTCCATCTAGTAAACCTAAGTGATCAACCCTACACAATAGAAAAAGGACACAAAGTTGCCCAACTTGTCATATTCCCTGTCACGATCGCACTACTTGAAGAAGTTGATGAACTATCAGATTCAAGCCGAGGTACAGGAGGATTTGGCAGCACTGGCAAATAAGATCAGAAAAGCATTCTAGCGATCCTAAGATCATCGTAAGAATATTCTCCTTCTAATTTTTCAAATATAGGTGTAAGTTTTTCTTTCCCTATTTTTTCAAATAACTTATTTATTTGAGGCAAAGATCTTTTCATTTTTGGTGTAAGAAGTTTTGTTATTTCTTCTCTCGAAATTTCCTTTTTTTCGAAAAGATGTTCTACATGATCAAAAACTGTCCTCTCTTTCAATTTTCTTGCTTTTGCGATCTCTTTCATACTCTTTCCTTCTTTCCACAAACTTAATGTCTCTGAATAAGTATTGACCTTTTCTTTTTTATTTTTTGTAGCATTTTCTACAGTCTCGATCGTTCCTCCGCAGGCAAGTAAAAAATTTCTCTGAAGACCTTTAAGTTCTTCCTCTGACATTTTTTTAAAAGCATCCCTTGCTTCAATTGATGCTTCTCTGAACAGAGTATCTTGATCTAAAACATCAGGATGTACCTTAAGAGCTTTTTCATTGAGTCCAAGTAGATAAAGTCCAGAAAGGGACCTTACTCTTGATAAAGCAACATATCCTTGCCCGAACTCAAATACCTTGCTCAAGTCCATAACAGCATCGTCTAAGCTCATTCCTTGGCTTTTATGGACAGTTATAGCCCATGCCAAACGAAGTGGAAGTTGGGTTATCCTAGCTTTTACTTTTCCATCATCTTCAATATTCCAATCTGCATTTTCTACTTCTATCAACTCCCCACTTCGAGTCTTAATGATCGGGTTATGAGTAAAAGCTGAAAAACTTTCCACGACTCCTAGCGTTCCATTCATATATCCTTCTTTATGATTATTCTTTGTGAACATTACAGCAGCTCCAACCTTAAGACTCAATCTCTCAGGAGAAAGACATCCTTTTTTTAAAATTGAGACCAACACATCATTCCCCATTGAAGACATTATGAACACTTCATTCTTCTCATTGATCTTTTCGAGTGTTTCATCGTTAACTCTATCTACATCAATATTATGAGAAAAAAGTTTAGGAACATTTGCTAATACTTTTTCAGGGCTTATTCTTCTTTTTTCTAGGATCTTTTTGTGTGTATCTTTAAGTACATTCTTCCTTATAGAAGAAAGCAATTCCAAAAAGACCTTATCCTCTTGTCTGTGCTGTTCTGAAAGATAACAGATAACAGGACTAGATCTCTTCCATGCACCAGATTCAAAGGCAAATATACCTTTTCCTTCCTCAGAAAAGATATCTTGGTTATACTCATCAAAGTTTTTCTTAGTGATCGGAGGAAGCTGAAAAAAATCCCCAACAAAGATCACTTGAAGCCCACCAAAAGCTTCTCTATTTTGTTTTACTTCTCTGCAGACAGCATCAACCATAGAAAGAGTGTCTGGAGAAAGCATTGATATCTCATCAATAATAAGGACCTTGGCTTTTCTAATTCTTTTTGAGATGTATTCACTAGAAGATATTTTATCTAGATCATATTCAGTAAGGTTTGTTTTTATACCAATACCAGACCAAGAATGTATGGTCAGTCCGTTTATATGGGTAGAAGCTATCCCTGTAGAAGCGGTGATCGCTGGTTCAATAGAATGTTCCCTAAGATAATCTGCATATCTCCTTATTGTATGCGATTTACCAGAACCAGGTTCCCCTGTTAAAAATACATTGGCACCGGTCTTTAGAATTGATAAAGCTTCTTCTTGGGTCATAATATTCCTCATGATATCACGGGAAATTCTTTAATAAATTTGTTATCATAAAACCATGATCAAATGCTTCATAGTAGCCGCATTAACAGCTGATGGATTCTTAGCAAAAGATAAAGATCAGGTCTCCACTTCTTGGAACAGTCCTGAGGACAAAAAACACTTTGTCGAACTTACAAAGCGCGCAGGAGTGGTCGTAATGGGTAGCACTACTTTTGAAACATTCAATAAACCTCTTAAAGACAGACTGAATATCGTCTACTCTCGTTCAAAGAACTACGAAGGAGTCGAAATGACAAATGATGAACCAGAGATATTGCTCCAAAAAATAGAAGAAAAAGGATTCAAAGAAGTAGCCATTTGTGGAGGATCCTCTATCTATACGAAATTTTTAAAGGCTGGAGTTATTGATACTATTTATTTAACTGTAGAGCCTATACTGTTTGGAAAAGGGATCACTCTTTTCAATGATGATATCGAATGCAAACTTGAATTAATTTCACAAACAACAACTCCACAAGGAACAATATTCAAAGAATACAAAGTATTGAAATAATTCGATACAAAAAAATACCGTAGAGATCAGATCTCCACGGTTTGTATTTGTAACTGTATGTGAACGGGCATAAATATTGCGCCTTTGTATTGCGATATCTTAAGGCACAAAAGAGACGAGCTGACCCCACAAAAAAAACTGTCTTTGGTCATGGCAAAAATTGAGATAACCCCAATGAGACCAAAACCAAAGATAGCTAAATTAGAAAGAGAACGAAGTCGTCCTTTTGATCTTTCGCATGATCCGATCCCTTTTTCCCTCCTTCCCAAGATCTTCCTTGAAAGAAGACGTGCTTGCCAAGCAAGGAGACACGATATTCCAAAGATGACCAAACCACTCAGAGTTAAAAGACCATAGAGGTCTTCTGGGGAGAATGCCTTCCTTAGGCCATAAACACCACTTAGGATACAAGATGGACAGACCACCTTGCCAACTGGACCTACCAATGACTTACCAACCAGACCGATCAATCTAGCTGTCATATTGGAGCAATTGTTCCGTCCCAATTGAAGAGATAGAGGGCCGACTCTATCCATTTGTGTTCCTCACACATATTCTCAAAGGACTAAATGTCAGCAATTAAACAACCAATCAGAGTTTTAGTCAAAGTTATTTATACACAAATCTTTTCCTTTTTTATTTTTTAAATACTAAAGACAACAAAAAAACGCTTTGGAGCGTTTTTTTGTTGTCTAAATTTTAGATTTGATATTTATTAACCTACGATATCTACGCCCATAGAACGGCAAGTTCCTTCGATTATCTTTATTGCTCCTGCTAGATCCTTAGCGTTTAGGTCAACCATTTTCTTTTCTGCGATCTCTTGAACCTTAGCTTTTGTGATCTTTCCAACTTTCTTCTTATTTGGTTCACCAGAACCCTTCTCAATTCCTAGGATCTTATTGATCATCTGGCTTGCAGGCTCTGTCTTGTAGATCATTGCATAACTTCTATCATCAAAAACATTGATAATAGTAGGAACGATCTCACCAACACGGTTCTTTGTCTCATCGTTAAATCTCTTTACGAATTCTCCAATATTTATTCCAGCTCCTCCAAGTGCGGGACCTAGTTGCTGTCCAGGAACAGCCTTTCCACCAGGGATCATTAGTTTTAATTTTTTTGTGATTTTCTTTGCCATATATTTTTTGCTTTTAACTTTTATAGAGAAGCCCTCATTTACGAGGCAATAAAAGCATTAATAAAATAACCTATATTTTCTTGATCTGCAAAAAGTCCAATTCAACAGGTGTCTCTCTACCGAACATTGAAACTAGGACCTTTACCTTACCTCTCTCCTGATCAACATCGCCAACTTTTCCTTCAAGATCCTTGAAAGGTCCATCAACAATGGTAACAGCATCATCAACATCAAGATCAATATTATGTTTTGGAGTATTATTCTCCATTCTTCTGAAAAGTTCATCAACTTCTTTGCTTTCTAGAGGTACTGGAAAAACTCCTGAACCAACGAATCCTGTAACACGTGGAGTATTTCTCACTACATACCAAGAATCATCGGTCACGACCATATCAACAAGAACATATCCTGGATAGATCTTTTCTTCTTCCTCGATCCTCTTATTTCCTTTTACTTTTATTTTTTTCTCAGTAGGAACGATAACATTAAATATTCTATCCTCCATTCCAAGAGACTCAATTCTCTGCTTTAGATTTTTGGCAACAGCATTTTCATATCCAGCGTATGTGTGGATTGCGTACCAATTTCTTTCTCCTTCTGCTTGTTTTGACATATTTTTATTATTAAATTAAAAACCAAAAACTTTTTCTATTAGCATTTTAAAGACAGAATCTAGTAATCCAAGATACAGTGCTCCAACTACTGAAATAGCTATAACAATCCCAGAAAAAACAGCAGTCTGGTTTCTGGT